>JBBQPX010000289.1:0-4493 GCA_038216775.1 Chitinophagales bacterium | reverse complement strand
AACTGCGGAAAGATACTATTGCCGGATTGATTTTAGATCTTCGTTTCAATGGCGGAGGCAGCATGTGGGAAGCCATGCAATTGGCAGGGATATTTATTGATATTGGACCCGTAGCATCGGTGAAAGACAAAACAGGTAAGGTTAGTTTTTTAAAAGATCCAAACCGGGGAACAATTTATGATGGTCCGTTAATGGTTTTAATAAATGGTGCAAGTGCCAGTGCCAGCGAATTTACAAGTGCTGTTTTGCAGGATTATAACCGGGCATTAATTGTAGGCGGTACAACCTACGGTAAGGGTACGGCACAAATTGTTTTGCCATTAGATACCTTGCCTTTTTCTCAAAATAAAACTTACGAAGATTTTGTAAAAGTTACGGAACAGAAATTTTACCGTGTTAATGGAAGTACCACGCAATGGAAAGGTGTGGTACCGGATATTGAGTTGCCGGATTTGTATGCTGATGAATCATACAAAGAAAAAGCGAACAGCAGCGCACTGCAACCAGATAACAGCAAGGTCGGGTTTTACCAGGCCGGGCCTGTGCTTCCCATTCAATTATTAAAGGCTAAAAGTGAACAGCGTGTTGCAAATGATGGTTATTTTAAAACCATAAATACTTTTGGTAACTGGCTTAAAGTTTATAAAAGCGGACGAACAATTCCTTTACAATGGAGCGGTTACGCTGCCCACTATAAAAAATCAATGGAAATGTTTAAAGAGTTGGGCAAAGACAATGACGAAGTTAAAATTGCCGCATTATCTGTCACCAACAATGGATTCGATTTGCAACGGATAAATCTTTCCACACAGCATAGTAAGGAAAACAATGAAGCTTATTTGAAACAGGTTAAAAAAGATAATTCACTGGCGGAGGCTTATAAAATTATGCAGGATTGGATAAGTAAATAGGTTTGTTTGTAACCTCGTCAGCAGTTGTGTGCAGACCATTAAAAAAGAAGAGTATTCTCTAAAAAAGTTCATCAATGAAAAAATATTTTATTATAAATTATAGAAACAAAATATCCTTTATGAAGCAATTTTATTTTGTAATAACAAGCTTATTCGTTTTAAGTGTAACTGCTGCTGCACAAGATTATAATACACCTGTGGAGTATATGGATGCCATTGGCAAACAGCAGGAAAATATCTCTAAAAAATTTATGATTTATACCAGTGCTTCTGCACATGGTAAAAAAGCAAAAAAGGTAGATGCACTCCGTACTAAATTATTAGATGAAGTGCAGGAAGCAAAAATGAATATAAGTGGAATGCCTTCTTTTAAGGGCGATAAATCTTTCCGTGACTCTACCGTAAATTTTATTAAACTGTATTATAATGTACTGAACGAAGACTACAGCAAAATTATAAACATGGAAGAAATAGCCGAGCAAAGCTATGATGACATGGAGGCATATATGATGGCGCAGCAAATGGTTGATAAAAAAATGGAAGAAGGTAACGATAGAATGAAAGCCGCTTCAGCCGTATTTGCTGCAAAAAATAATGTTACACTCACCGAAGGTCAATCAGAATTGGGAGATAAGATGAAGCAAGTTCACGAAGTGAATAAATACCACACAGATATTTATCTACTTTTTTTTAAAGCCTATAAACAAGAAGGCTATCTGATTGATGCAGTATCTAAAAATAATATTACAGGCATTGAGCAAAATAAAAATTCGCTGCTGCGTTATGCACAGGAAGGGTTGGAAAAAGTTAAAGCCATTCCTGCATTTCAGGGAGATAATAGTTTAACGGGCGCATTAAAAAATGTTTTGAATTTTTATGTAAAAGAAGTGAATGAAAAAATGAATACCATCAGTGAGTTTTATTTAACACAGGAACGTTTTGCGAGTATTAAAAAAGAATTTGAAAAAAAGAGTAGCCCCTCAAAAGCAGAAGTTGATGAATATAATAAAGGGGTAAAAGATATTAATGCCGCATCGCAGGCATTTAACGCGGCTAACCAATCGCTTAATAAAGAACGCGTTAATGCTTTAGATGATTGGAACAAAGCTGTAGCTTCCTTTTTTGATGAGCATACACCACATTACAAGTAATAGCATCTTGATTTTATAAGTAGTCCGACCTGTCTCGATTTTTCCGGAAGGATTACGCTGAAATCTTAGATGATATTATACCGATAGCAGACTGCGTTGGACTACTTATTGGTATAATCGGTATAATTAAAAAATATAAGAGAAATTATAAAATATTCTGTCGGGGTTTTACCCCGACATTTTTTTATCTTGCGTTCACAAATCAAACTGCTTAAATTTTATTATTTTAAATATCCTTTCGGGAAAATCAGGCCAATGAGAAAATATGAAGATAGTTACCAGCACAAAGGCCTGCGCAAAAAGCTGATGGACCTTTTGAGGGAAAAGGGAATTACCGACGAAAATGTGTTGCAGGCTATGAATAATATTCCCCGCCATTATTTTTTGGATAGCGCTTTTGATAAAATTGCATACGAAGACCGTGCGTTTCCTATTAGCGAAGGACAAACTATTTCGCAACCCTATACGGTGGCCTACCAAACCCAATTGTTGCAGGTAAAACCAAACGATAAAATTCTTGAAATTGGTACTGGCAGCATTTACCAGGCAACGGTTTTGGTGGAGATGGGTGCAAAATTGTTTACTATTGAAAGGCAGAAAAAGCTTTTTGAGCAAACGAAAAATTTCTATTTTAAAAGCAAGTATCCTAACCTGAAGTTTTTTTATGGCGATGGATACGAGGGCCTGCCGACGTATGCACCTTTCGATAAAGTTATTATAACAGCGGCTGCACCGTTTATTCCGCCTAAATTAATTGCACAATTAAAACCCGGCGGTAAAATGATTATACCTGTGGATGAGGGTGAACACCAACGTATGTTACGCATAACAAAAAATGAAGATGGCAGCACAAGCGAAGAGTCTTTTGAAAACTTTAGCTTTGTACCTATGTTGAGCGGGAAAAACGGTTAATAAATCAAAAATCAAAAGTAAAAAATCAAAAAGTAACCATCTAAACTCCCTTCATGAGGTTCTTCTCTAAAATAACTGCCATTTGCAACATTTTCTTTATAATTTATGTAATACTATGGTTTGTAGAAATGCACAACAGAAAGGTTGGCAATTCAGACCTGATAATACCGTTGTCTTGGCTGGAAGGTACTTCTGTTGTTCTGGGTTATTTATCTATTGTTGTAAACGCACTTTTTTTATTGTTGTGTTTTATTTTTTATTCTTTTAAAAGCAATATAAAAGTTAGTCGTTGGATTCTTATTTTTAATATCGTCATTTTCTGTTGCCAAATTTACTGGCACTTCATTTTTAAAGATTTTTAAATGATACACAGCATTCTCAAAGACAAGCCAACAAAACTATTTATCAGCTTTGCGGCATTTTTTGTAGCAAATGCTTTAATAGCCGAGTGTATTGGTTCAAAAATATTTTCGCTGGAAAAATTGTTTGGTCAACAGCCGCTTAATTTTACTTTGTTTGGCCAATCTGGGCTGGGCCTTAGTCTAACCTGTGGTGTATTACTTTGGCCGTTGGAGTTTATAATGACTGATATTGTTAACGAATACTACGGCCCTAAAGCGGTACGCAGAATTTCCTATACAGCCGTTGCATTAATCCTTTACGCCTTTTTAATGTTTTATGTGGCTATGGGCGTGCCTGCGGCAGATTTTTGGATTGGTACTGGCATTGCTAATGGCGTGCCTGATATGTCTAAAGCCTTTAATGGTATTTTCGGGCAAGGCATGTGGATTATTTTGGGTAGCGTTACAGCATTTCTGGTAAGCCAGATTGTGGATGTTACAGTGTTTCATAAAATAAAAAAAATAACCGGCGAAAAAAAGGTGTGGTTAAGGGCAACGGGCTCCACAGTAGTATCGCAGTTGGTGGATAGCTTTATCGTTTTATTTATCGCGTTTAAAATAGGGCAGGGTTGGAGCTGGCAACTTGTGTTTGCTATTTGCCTTATTAACTACAGCTACAAATTTCTAATGGCCATTATTTTAACGCCCGTAATTTACCTGGTAGAAAACCGGATAGAAAAATATCTCGGTCACGAAACTGCTTATAAAATGAAACAGGCTGCCATGGGCAATATTGTTGAGTAAACGCTACTTTTTCGTTTCTGTTAGAAGGTTATAAGCGCAGGTTAATGCATCTTTCAGTATAACTTTTTTTATCTTTTTTAAATTAATATAAGTAGCTCCTTGCTGTCCCCATCGTCCCGGAACGGGATAAATTACATTTTTATCAAAACCACAAAATACAGATTGGTCAATAAGCGTTAGTTTGACCATGGCAATACTATGCTTCTCATCAAACGTAGCAAATATTTTCTTTTTTATCTGAAAAATATTTTGTGAAAATGCGGCAGTATTTCTTTTTAGGGGAAAACGCTTGCCAGTTCTGTAAATACGTTATTGGAAACAATAATATTGGATTTGCAATAATTAAGTTAGAATTAATGCAGGCTTTAAGATCT
>JBBQPX010000288.1:0-4513 GCA_038216775.1 Chitinophagales bacterium | reverse complement strand
CCAGCCACAAAGGCCAGGTACTGCTTTTTATTTTCTGCATTAAGTTTAGTGTTAAACTTACCGGTTGGCGGCATCACTTCCAGCTCATCGCCAGCTTTTAAAATACTATTTGCAAAAGATGAAAATATACCCCCTTCAACTTTTTTAACGGCTACCCTTAATTCGTTTTCGAAAGGTGCCGAACAGATGGAATAAGACCTGCGGACTTCTTCGCCATCAATTGCTTTTTTTATAGTGATATTTTGTCCCTGATCAAATAGGAACTCATTCATTAAATTATCAGGTACCTTAAATGCTATGGAAACGCAATCAGGCGTTTCTTGCTTAACTTCCTTAATCTGTAGTTTGTGAAAATGAACCGCCATAATTATTTGATTATTCCGTTTAATAAATGCTTTACCATATCGTTTTCTAAAACATAGCTACTGATATTTTTTTTATGTTGTTGCCAAAATTCAAGCCCCCTAACGGCCGACAGTATTGTGAGCACAGCAACGTATGGATTTGTAGTTTTAAATTCATTTGCCTGAATGCCGTTTTCAATTAAAATAATCAAACGCTTTTCGTAAGCTCGCCTTTGAATTAAAAAATTACTTAGATAAGGCTCCTGCAGATGTTTCCATTCATGATTGGCAACATATACTTCATCAAAATTATTCAGCATCATGTTAATGTGAAACCGGATAATACCCTCAAGCTTATCCGAAGAATTAATAACAGTGTTTTCGATAGAATCTAAATATGAAGTAAAAATATTGGCAACTTTAAAGCAAATTTCCTGCAGCAGTTCGCTTTTAGATCCAATATGGTTGTATAGGCTTGAAGCTTCTACACCAACAGATTCAGCCAATTCACGCATAGAAGCGGAAGAAAACCCTTTCTTCTTAAATAAATTTGCCGCTTTTTGCGTGATTAATTCTTTTTTGCTGGAATTTTTCCCTGGCTTAATTTTAGCCATCGCCTTTTTTCTGCAAAACTAACGCTTATTAGTTTTATTGCTTACCCACATTTTTAATTTTGGCAGGCTACCTGCACAAATCAACTACAAATTTTAACATTTTAATTAAAACCAAGCAAATGCAGGCTAGAAAAGGACTTTATTCTAATTTTTTTCAAAAAAATCTACAAAAAACCAATATAAATGGAAAAATAAATGATGGAAATATTAAAAATTATGTACTTTTACAGCCTGCTTGGTTATCTTAAATCGTTCCAATATTATATAAATTCCATCTTGATACACAGTTAAGGGTGCATCCTAGTATTATTATTTACAAAAATAATTTAATTATATAATTATAAAATTTTTCTTGTGGTTTCAGAGGTAAGCAAGGCCGGGGATTTTTATCTCTGGCCGTTTTTTTAATGTAGTGCTGTATTTAAAAAATCGATCATCGGCTTCATAGCATTAAATGTTTTGGCCACATCTTTCACAAAAGTTTTACTTTGTATTTCTGTTTCAGTAAAAGGCTTACTTACAATAAAACTTTTCAATTTAAGAAATTCGATGGCAGGATTATCTTCATTATAGCCTTTAGGTGGCCTTACCAGCACATCCTCCTTACTCAACCCGTTGGCAAAATGCAGTTTAAAGTTTTTATGTTCAATAATTTTTTTCCAATCTTTTAAATTATAGTCTATCTCCTGGCGAATGCCGGCAAGTACAGCAGTCTCGGGCATCCATATGCCACCAGCGGCAAAAGTTTTTCCTGGCTCAATGTGCAGGTAATAACCTGCACCAATGCCTTTTTTGCCATCCTTATTAAAGTAAACCGCCATGTTATTTTTGTATGGTGCTTTATTTTTACTAAAACGTACATCGCGGTTTATTCTAAATATGCAGTTCTTCGGCTCCAAGCTGCCAATTGGGTTATCAAAAACAGCAATTGCCTTAATCAACTCCGCAACCAACACCAGCAGGTCTGCCTTGGCGTTATCATACTGTTTTCGGTGTTCATCAAACCAAGGTTTGCTGTTGTTTTTCTGTAAATCTTTTAAAAACTTTAGTGTAGATGCCTGAACCATATTGTACTATTTTGAAGAGACGAAATTAATATAATAAAACCAGCTTTCCTGATGAAAACAACCTTTGACTTTATTTGTAAATATCACAAAAAAAGGAATCTATTGTTAAACAGATTCCTTTTTAAAACGTGGTTTTTTCTTCTACTTGATACGTCCCCAATTCTCGCCGCTTTTAATGCGGTACAAGGTCATTTCGCTTACTTTATATTTTTCAGCAAGTTTTTTATAAGTTAATTTTCTTTTTGGATTATTAATGATGTCTTTTATCGTTTTAACCTGTGTGGCATTAAGTTTTAAGCCAACAGTTCTGTTTGCCTGGCGCTTTTTATAAGCAATTTTTTCCGGACTACTTTGCTGGTGAGAGCTTACAGTATCAAGAGTTGCCCATGCCAGATTTTTATAATTGTTATCCTGCTTTTTGTGATTAAGATGAATAACATATTTGTACTTTGGCGATGTTTTTTTGCAAAAATGTTTTGCCACCTCACGATGTATATAAATGGTGCCGTTGCTGTTTTCAATATGCAGGTTAAGTGTTTTGTAGCCTGATGTTACTGAACCACTCAATAACTTGCCATCATTGTTTACATCGTCAATATAACTGGCAGCTCTTCCATGAGATGACACAGCATACTTTTTTCTTAATTGTTTGTGGCCGCTGAAAACAATCTGTTTCCATACTTCACCGGCAATTTTCTTAATCATAAGAAATTTATTTTAATGAGTTAAGCCAGAGAAAAAGACTTCTCTAGTTGTATTAGGTGAGGTGAGAAACAAATATAATATATATTTACTAACTTGAAAGTATTTTTATAAAATCTTCTTCAGATATAATTTTTATACTCTGTATTTTTTTAGCTTTTTCCAACTTGCTACCCGCTTTTTCGCCAGCCACCAGGTAATTCAGTTTGTTGCTTACCGTTCCCAGCAGTTTTCCACCGTTTTTTTCAACCAAGGCTTCTGCATCACTTCTTTTTAATTGGGTAAGTGTGCCGGTAAATAAAAATGTTTGTCCGGAGAGGTTTCCGTCAATCACAGTATTCTTTTTTTCGTTTGTTAGTTGCACGCCAAGGCTTTCAAGCTCTTCCAGCAACTTTACATTGTCATCATTTCTAAAAAACTCATGTACGGTTTTAGCTACTTTTACGCCAACATCATCCAGTTCTTTCAGTTGATCCTCGGTAAAATTTTTAAAATGCAGCAAATGCCCTACTGCGTTAGCTAATGTTTTGGCTGTTGTTTCGCCTACGTAACGAATACCGAGCGCATATATAATGCGGTTGAGTGGTTGTTTCTTTGAATCTTCTATCGCTTGTTGCAGTTTGCTTATTGATTTTTCTCCAAAACCATCAAGCTTACCTATTTCGCCGTAAGGCAATTTGTAAACTTCGGGTATTGTTTTAAGTAAACCCATCTCGTAAAATTTACGCACATTGGCCTCGCCAAAGCTGCGAATGTCCATAGCGTCTTTACTAACAAAATGTATAATGCCTTCTACAATATGTGCAGGGCAGGCGAGGTTTATGCAACGCCAAACCGCTTCCTCTTCCAGCTTAAATAATGCATCGCTGCACACGGGGCATTTGGTAGGAAATTCAATTTTCTTTTCATCGCCTTTGCGTAATTCCGGAAAAGATTTTACAATTTGAGGGATAACATCGCCGCTGCGTTCAATCAAAATAGTATCGCCCAGCATCAGGTCTTTTTCCTTAATGTACTCTTCATTGTGGATGGAAATGCTGCTAACAGTAACACCGCCAACCTGCACGGGTTCTATCTTTGCTACAGGCGTTACAGCGCCCGTTCTGCCTACTTGAAATTCAACACCCAATAATTTACTGGTGGCTTGCCGGGCTTTAAATTTGAAGGCAATTGCCCAACGAGGATGGTGCGATGTCATGCCGAGCTCATCCTGCAGCCTAAGATCGTTTACCTTAACAACCATGCCGTCTATTTCGTAGCCGAGATTATCTCGTTCCAGTTCAAAATCGTGCACGTGTTTGATAACGCCTTCAATTCCTTGGTACACTCTCATTTCGTTTTTAGGACTTCTAAAACCGAGGTTCCAAAGCAGCTCCAACATACCGGAATGGGTAGAAGGTTGTTCGTTTTTAGTTGTTAGTTGTTTATTGTCTGAAATAAAACTCACATGGTATAAAAATGCTTCTAAATTTCTCTTGCTTACTTCTACGGTGTCTTTAATTCTTAAAGAGCCGGCGGCCGCATTGCGTGGGTTTGCCAGTGGCGGGATACCTTCTTCAATTAGCGCATCATTGTAAGCCTTAAAGTTGCTTTTATTCATCAGCACTTCTCCACGTATTTCAATCTGCTCAATACCAAAACTGCTGAATTTTGCAGAAAGCGGAACCGATTTTATCTGCTTAATATTCATCGTTATTTCGTCGCCCACTTCACCATCGCCACGGGTAACGCCACGCAGCAGCAAATCATGTTCATAAATTAAGGAAATACTGGCGCCATCAAATTT
>JBBQPX010000287.1:0-4530 GCA_038216775.1 Chitinophagales bacterium | reverse complement strand
AGCACTATATTTTTTTCATACAGTGCATTAATCTCAAGAATTAGCTCCGAGTAGTCAATTTTACTTTTAATTTCAGGTTGTTTGGCTGCTGTAAGTATATAAACGCCGGTATCAAAACCAATAAATAAACGGTAATACATTTGATCGTATGAAGGTTTAAAATCAGTAAAACCATTAACTATATTTTGGGGATTAAATACAGAACCAATACTTGTAAAATCGCCTGCGCTATCATAAGCACTTTGTACACTTATACCAATTACCGGCTTTGGATATTGGTTTAGCCAGAGCACAATTACGTTTCCTTTGTTATTTTCTACTGTAAAGTCAGGAAGTACAGCCTGCCCTCTTAGGCCGGTAATCGAAAATAGGGTTCCCAAAAGCAATAAAGTGAAAAATTTATTCATAAGGCTGAATCAAATCAAAATAATAAGGCATTCAAAGGTAAAGATTTATTTCCCTGTAATCCACCTGTGTGTAAACAAATAATATTGCTTCCTTTTGTAAATTTATCTTGTTTTATACTTTCTATAATGCCGTAAAGCATCTTAGCAGTATATACAAAGTCCAAGGCGAGTCCATATTTTTGCCAGCACTGATTCATAAACGATATTAAAGCGGGCGTTTTCTTTGCATAGCCACCAAAATCATAACCGTTTACAATTTGCATATTTTTACAAAATGCCTCTTTGCCTGTTAAATAGGTCACTCGTTCCTCAACATCCAACATGCCTTTTAAAACAGTAACAGCAATAATGGTTTGTTCTGATTTTGCAGCCATTAACAAACCTGCAAACGTTGTAGCAGTGCCTAAAGCTGTGCAAATATGAGTATAGGCTTTATCTTTTATAGTTTCAACTATTAATGCAGCACCTTGCGCACCCTTTGGGGCGTAGCCACCTTCGGGCACAATTATGCAATTGCCAAATTCTTTTTTTAGGTTAGATAAAAATGCCGGGCTGTCTTTTGAGTCATAGTCAGCTCTCGAAATAAATTTCAATAACATGCCATCTGCTATGCATTGTTGCAGTGTATGAGAAAGAACTTCAGGCTTTTCTCCCCTTACAATACCAATGCTTTTAAGCTTTAAGGTTTTGCAGGCAAATGCTGTTGCAGCAAGATGATTTGAATATGCACCACCAAAGGTTAAAATTGTTTTATGGGGAGATTTTAAAGCATCTGCTAAAAAATTGTGAAGTTTGAATATTTTATTGCCGGATACTAATGGATGAATTTTATCTAACCGTAATACGGATAATTTTACCTGCTTTTGTACAAACAGGTCGTCGTGCAGTTCATCAATATCAACAGTAGAAATATCAAAAAGCATTTGAGGAGAAACTTAAAGGTTTATAGTATTTTCGTGCTGCAAAAATGAACAAATAATTTTTTAATTTTTAACTTATTTACAGATGCAACCTACACTTTTAATTTTAGCAGCAGGGATGGCGAGCAGATACGGAAGTATGAAGCAAACAGAAGGATTTGGGCCTACCGGTGAAACCATTATGGATTATTCTATTTACGATGCTATAAGAGCGGGTTTTGGAAAGGTGGTATTCATCATCCGTAAAGATTTTGCAGATGGTTTTAAAGCATCTTTTGAACCTAAGCTGGCAGGAAAAATTAAAACCGAATATGTTTATCAGGAAATGGATTCTTACCTGGGAGATTTGAAAGTGCCGGAGGGCCGTACTAAGCCTTGGGGTACTGGCCACGCCGTTTTATGCGCCAAAGATGTTATTAAAGAACCGTTTGCAGTAATTAATGCTGATGATTATTATGGACAGGATGCTTTTGTGAAAGCTGCTGATTTTTTAAATAATAAATGCAGCGAAACCGAGTATGCAATTATTGGCTACGAACTTGAAAGAACATTGAGTGAGCATGGTTCTGTTAGTCGTGGTGTTTGCCAGGTTGATGAACGTAATAATCTGGTGAGTATTAAGGAAAGAACAAAAATTTATAAAGAGAACGGAATAATCACTTACGAAGATGAAGCTGGAGTGAAACATACGGTGCCATTTGATTCAAGTGTATCAATGAACTTCTGGTGTTTTCATCCCGGTTTATTTGAAATGACGGAGGAATTATTTTTAAATTTTGTAAAGGACAATACCCAAAACATTAAAGCTGAATTTTTCATCCCCATACTCGCAGAAGATTTCATGGATAACCACGGTGGGCATATCAGTGTTATTCCAACTTCGTCAAAATGGTTTGGTGTAACTTATAAGGAAGATGCACCGGTAGTAAAAGCCAGCGTAGATAAGCTTGTTGCAGATAAAGTATATCCTGAATCTCTTTGGAAATAAAGGGATAAGAGGGCAAGAAACAAGAATACAAGGCATAGGAAAGGATACGAAAAAGCCGTTCTACTTTTGGTAGAACGGCTTTTTTAGCTAATTAGTTCTCGGGGTTTTATTAATTTCCAACAACCATAAATACAAACTCTTCCATTTTTTTAACCTGTTGCACTCTGTCGAGTCCTTTTAAGCTTGTATTTGTTGGTAATTTAATATTTGTAGTATCACCACTTTTTTTAGCGGCTTCTAATAATTTGTAAATATTTTTTGATTTGGCTGCATAAACAACTCCATCGGCCGTTGAGTTTTTAGAGGTGATGATACCAATAATTTCTCCATTTTTATTAAGTACCGGCCCGCCGCTATTACCAGGGTTAACAGATACTGAAACCTGATATGCTGTTGAATCCCCTTCGTTACCAGACTTAGCACTTAAGTAACCTTCGCCATAAACAATTTCGTTGCGGGGATAGCCCATAGTAAAAATTTGTTCGCCCAAATCTGCCGTGCCTTTATTTATAGAATACGGCAGATTGTATATAGTTTTAAAAGCTGTATCACTTATTTTAAGAATGGCTAAATCGGTATTATCATCAGAAAAAACTGTTGTTGCTGCAAAATATTCGCCTTTGCTGTTTTCAACATAAATTGTTTTCATACGGTTTACAACGTGGGCATTGGTAGCAATAAAACCTTTTCCATCAATTAAAAAGCCGGTTGCTCTAAAATCTGGATTAGGAGCAATTTTATGAATAGGCTGGTTAGCATTAGCTTTTACCTTGCCTTCTAATTGGTCTAGTTTAATATTTGTGTTATTGATTTTAGCGTATAACTGGGTAATATCATTTTTTCCTACATTAGTACTATAGGTACTAATTGCAGCCGCTGTAACTAAAGAAACTATACCCGCAATAGATGCTGCAACAGCAATATTACGTTTGTATTTGTTCCATAGAAAAACCACTTTGGCTTTACCGGTTAACTGTTCTTTTTTAATTATTCCTTCCAAGGTCAATTTTTGCTCAACCTCGTATAAAGAATGTTTAAAGGCTTTAACATTCGCATGTTTATCCAATTCGTTATATAAGTATGTATGCTCAACAACTATTTGGTCAACCGAAGGGTCGTTTTTACGAATTTCTTCGAAAAAAGTTTTCTCCTGCTGCGTCATTTCACCTTTCAGGTAACGCTCCACCGCTTCAATAAGTAATATTTCATCCATGTTACTATCCGTTTTTATATTGAGCAAAAAATAGCTTCTTTAATCTTACCAAACACTTGTATTTCTGTGTTTTTGCATTATCTGCATTGGTATAACCAAAATCCGATGCTATTTCCTGCATATTTTTCTTCTGTATGTAATATGCGTCTAATAAACTTTTACAAGGTTCTCCAATTTTGCTCATGGCATTTTCCATAATAACAAAATCGCCATCGTGCTTTTCGTGTAATTCCAAATCTTCTTCCACCGCTACGGTATCTTCAACATTTTCAAGAAGATTGTTACCGTATTTATGCAATTGTTGTAATCTTTTTAACCACAGCCTTCTGCAAACAGAGTATATAAATGTCTTTAACAGGCAATTCAACTCAAATGTTCCTGAAGATGCTTTTTCGTAAACAATAATCATTGCTTCTTGAAAAATATCCCTTGCTTCATCACTATTGCCATTGTTATTAAGTATAAAAGCCTGAATCATAGGGTAATTATCCCTGTAAATCCCTTCAATAACTTTTGCATCGTTTAAAGCAAGCCCTTCCAGTAAATGCTTCTCCTGTTCAAAATTGCTCACTATCTAATATTAATACGTTTACTTATAATTTGTAACCCAAAAATCACGAAAATAAACTTTTTTAAAATTTTGGGTTACCTTTTTTTATTTCTGGTATAAATATCAAATTATAATTTTAAAAATTAAACAAAAACAAAATGAAAAAAGTAATCTTAGCTTTAGCAATCGTATCTGTATCTTTTGCAGCTTGTAACAGTGGTGAAACTAAAGAAACAACTGAAACAACAAAAGACACTACAACTATCGTTACTGCTCCAACAGCAGATACAATGAAAGTTGTTACTGACACAACTGTTAAAACTACAACTACAATTGATACTTTAAAGAAGTAATTCAACTCCGGTTAGTTTGATTGCCTGATGTTTTAACCGGACTATTATAAAGATTTTTCTTTGACAAGCAATCATCTTTACCCTTCCTGATTTCAGGAG
>JBBQPX010000286.1:0-4532 GCA_038216775.1 Chitinophagales bacterium | reverse complement strand
AAAAAAATGGAAATTTAAATATGTTGAAGATTTAGTTACGCCTGCAGAGTTACCTGTTGCTATAAGTGCCGCAAGGTCGCAACAGTTCCGGTGGAACAAAGGTGGTGCTGAAAATTTTATAAAACATTTCAGGAAAATACTCGGTTCTAAATCAATTCCTTTCAGTACAAAACTGCATGGCTTTTTGCATTTAGCAAATAGCTCTATGTTTTTATTTGTTTTGATACTGGCTGTTTTAAGTGTACCTATGTTATACATAAAAAATAAGTACGCACATTTGGCAATCATATTCGACATTAACAGCTTGTTTATTATAAGCACCATAATTTTATTTATTTGCCATTGGGTGGCTTATAAAAATACGCATGGCAAAACGCCATGGCGGTTTGTAAAATACATCCGGATGTTTTTTACTTTTTTCACCATGGCTTTGGGATTTTCCTGGCATAATACGGTAGCTGTGTTGGATGCATACCGCGGTAAAAAAAGCGAATTTGTACGAACACCGAAATTTAATGTAACAACAACAACGGATAAATGGAAAGAGAATGTTTATTTGGCTAATAAAATTTCACTTAATGTAATTATAGAATCACTACTGCTATTGTATTTTGTTTTCGGCTTGGTTAGTGCTTTTTTAGTAAAGGATTTTGCCTTGTTGCCCTTTCATATTATGCTGGTAACTGGCTTTGGCTATGTTGTATTTAATTCATTAAAAAATAATTAATTGAGTTGGTTGCGCCAAAATAAAGCACTCTTCATTTGCATTGTTGTTTCTGCGGTGCTTTATTTACTGATGGGTTATCACTTGGTGAGGAGTGATTTTGGCGAATTGATTTTTCTGTATTTTGGGTTGATTATTTTATACGTTTATTTCCTAAGAGATAAGGCAATTTCTGCTGATTTACTTTTTACAACTGGTCTTTTTTTTCGAATACTACTGTTGTTTGCTTTGCCTGCTTTATCGCAGGATTTTTATCGTTTTATTTGGGACGGAAGATTGCTGCTGCACGGATACAATCCATATCTGCATTTACCTTCCACATTAATTAATACAACAGGGTTTAATATCCCGGAAGCACAGGTTTTGTTTGATGGTATGGGAAGTTTGAGTGCTACGCACTATACCAATTACCCGCCGGTAAATCAACTTTGCTTTTTATTGGCAGCATTGCTGGCTGGTAAAAGTATTATGGGTAGTGTTGTTGTTTTTAAGCTGATAATTATTGGGGCTGATATCGGTATTTTCTTTTTCGGCAAGAAATTATTGAAAGCGTTTAACCTGCCTGAAAAAAATATTTTTCTATATTTTTTAAATCCCTTGATGATTATTGAACTAACCGGCAATCTTCATTTTGAAGGGGTGATGATATTTTTTTTGATTGCATCGCTTTTTTATCTGCAAAAGCAAAACTATACGTGGAGTGCTGTGTTTATGGCTTTATCTATTGCCGTAAAGTTGGTGCCGCTAATGATGTTGCCGCTTTTCATCAGAAATATGAAATTGAAGAAACTTTTTCAATTTTATTTTATAATTGGGTTTGTTTTGTTGATTTCCTTTCTGCCTTTTTTCACCATGCAGTTCGGTAAAAATTATTTAAATACTGTTGCCTTGTGGTTTGTGAATTTTGAATTTAACGCCAGTATTTACTACGTTGTGAGGAGTATCGGCTATTCAATAGAAGGATACAATATTATTGCTGCTGTTGGCAAGGTAACACCTTTTGTAATTGTTGCGATGGTGTTTGCTTTTTCAATAAGTAATCGGAATAAGGAGAAAAGATTTTTAATCGCAAACATGTTGCTGGTATTGTCGATTTATTTCTTTCTTTCTACCACTGTGCATCCCTGGTACATTGTTTCGTTGGTTGCGTTAAGTGTTTTTACTAGGTATAAATTCCCCATAGTGTGGAGTTCGGTAGTGCTGTTAAGTTACTACGCATATTCTAATGCTTTATTTAAAGAGAATTCCCTGCTACTATTCACCGAATATGCCATTGTTTACACTTGTTTTCTGCTGGAAATGGTGAATAGACGTAAAGATTCACTTTTTCTAAAAAAGTAGTTGTTTGGTCGGCTTTTTGTTTTATACAATATCAAGTGGTTTGTATATTATTTATCGAAAATAAATCCAGACACCCAAAAAAAACGAACATATCATACCGATAAAGTGTTTTATCAAAATGAAGCATTATCACTATCGGAATAAATCAGCAAAACAAAAAAAATGAAAGGAATAATTTTTGTGTTATCTGCAATAGTAGTTTTAGGCAGTTGTACAGCAATAAAGTTCAAAGGAAAAAATGGCGTTGTTAATCATGATGAATGGACAGCGTTAGTTAAGAAACATGTTGGCGAAGATGGCTTGGTAGATTACAAGGGTTTTATTGCAGACAAGGAAAAACTGCAAACTTATTTGGATAAATTAAGCGCAAATGCTCCGGGAGATAAGTGGAGTAAGGAAGACAAAATTGCGTATTGGCTTAATGCGTATAATGCATTTACTATAAAATTGATAGTTGATAATTATCCAGTAAAAAGTATAAAAGATCTAGGCCCCAAAAACCAAGTGATTTTTGTAAATACACCGTGGGATAAAGACTTCTTCAAAATTGGCGACAAAACAATGTCGCTAAACGATATTGAGCATCGTATTCTGCGTAAGAATTTTGAAGAGCCACGCATTCACTTTGCATTGAACTGTGCAAGTATGAGTTGCCCTAAATTAAGAAGAGAAGCTTATGACGGAAGTAAACTTGACGCACAGTTAGCAGACCAAGCGAAAGAGTTTTTGGGTGATAAGAAAAGAAATGAGATTAGCGCCAGTAATCCGAAAGTATCTTCCATTTTTAAATTCTATGGAAGTGATATTACGAAGTGGAGCGGCAAATCTTTAATAGATTACATTAATATATATGCTCCCGTAAAAATAAATGCAGGTGCTAAATTGCAATACTTAGATTATGATTGGAGCATAAACGAAAAGAAATAGATAGTTTGGGTTTTATAATAAAAGCAGGAGGTTCATTTTATGAGTCTCCTGCTTTTTTTTCAATTCTTCTGTCGGGGATTAACCACATTAATGCTACAACAATATAAATTGAAAAACCAATCCAGGAATTTATGAATGCACATCCAATTCCTGCGATGTATAAAACAACTGAAATAATCCCTTTTTTGTCTTTGCCAATTGCTGTTGCCAAGTCCGATTCTTTTCCATGAATGGTTATAAGGCAATGCGCCAGAATATAATAAGCTACACCAGCCATCATTAAAACCAATCCATATAATATTACCGGCCATTTACTAAAATGATTTTCGCCCATCCACGCAGTGGCAAAGGGAACCAGCGATAGCCAGAACAATAAATGAATATTTGACCACAACACTGCACCACTTACTTTATGTACAATCTGCATTAAGTGATGGTGATTGTTCCAGTAAATGCCGATGTAAATAAAGCTTAGTATGTAACTGATAAAGATTGGTATCAATTGCTGTAAGTCCTGCAGGTTTTCGCCATGCGGAACTTTCATTTCCAAAACCATGATGGTTATGATGATGGCCAACACGCCATCGCTAAAAGCCTCTAAACGTCCTTTGCCCATAAGCTGTTTTTATGTTTTGTAAATTAACAGAAAATAAATTAAAACATAAAAGGTTGGATTTTTATTTCCACGTCGATAACACTTCGACGTCGCTCAATGCTGACCAAAGATAAAATGTTGAATGGAGCGTCACCAATGAAGCTGCTCATCGTGTTTCAGCTTGGGTAAAAAATAAAAACATAGCGAAGCTATTTTAAACTTCGTCGTCTGTTTTTTCTACATGCTTTTTTTCGCCATCGGGTTGTTTGCCTCTTTTATAAATGATGAGGCCATTTAAAAAATTACGAAGTAACTGGTCGCCGGCTTCTACAAATCCGGGGTGGTCTTCGTTGCGGAATAAATCGCCGAGGGCACCTTTAGTAATTGGAAAATCAACAAGGGCGAGTATTTCAACAATATCATCGTTGCGCAGGGAGAGTGCTACTCTAAGTTTTTTAAGTATGTCGTTATTGCTAAGCATATTTTTTATTTGAATCATAAAAAAAATCCTTTCGGTTGGAAAGGATTTTTAAATAAGGTTGTATCGTAGAGATTAATAACCGCCTCTGTTGTAACCGCCGTCGCCACCGCCACGGTTTCCACCGCCGCCGCCGTAACCACCGCCACCGCCACGGTTTCCACCGCCGCCGTAGCCGCCGCCACCACTTTTCTTGTAGCCACCGCCACCACCACCGCTGCCGAAGCTACGCTTTGGGCGGTCGCCCTCTGCACGAGGTTGTGATTCGTTAACGATTAATTTACGACCTTGAATTTCAACTTCGTTTAATGCAGCGATTGCAGCCTTAGCAGCCTCATCGTCTTCCATTTCAACAAAACCGAAACCTTTGCTACGGCCATTCATTTTGTCTTTCAAAATTTTTGCACTGCTTACAGTACCATACTCAGTGAAGAGTGTGCTTAAGTCTTCGTCAGTCATTGACCAGC
>JBBQPX010000285.1:0-4549 GCA_038216775.1 Chitinophagales bacterium | reverse complement strand
CATGTTCCAGTTCATAACAACCCTTACATCAGCAGGCATTGGCATAATTAAATTTTTATCAATCTTTTTTAAATCCAGTTTATTTTTATGCAGCGCAATAATGCGGTTAATTTCTGTTAAAAATATTTCTTCAATGCCATCGTACATCCTATCCATTTCATCGCTGTAGCTTTTTGTCATGCCTTCGTAAAGCATATCCAATGCCAGCTGATATTCTCCAAGATCAAGATGTGCCAAAGCACAATCTCTATAACTCTGCGGATCTGATGGACGCAGCTCCATCACTTTTTTAAAAGCTGACAGTTCGCCTTCAAAATCGCCGGCTTCTTTTAATTTATAACCCAGCATTTTATACAATTCGTAGCTGCCGTTTTCCAGCTCGGCAAGGTTAGAAAGAACCGTAAGTCCGTTTGTTTTATCACCAGTTTTTAACAGGTAGGTAGCCACATCAAAAAAGTAAGTTGGTTTGCTGATGTAATATTGCCTTAACTCCAAATACTTCGTATAGCGGTTTGTTTTCTCTGTTTGTTTCAGTTCCTTAATGTAATCGTATGTTTCAATATTAAAAGTTGGTTTTGAATTTTCTCTTACAGCATTTTCTACATCAACTTTATCTTTTATTTTGTTGTAAGCCGTATCTGCAATAAAATTTTTAGTAGTAATAATTATAGCCCCGTTTGCGCCTTCTGCACCAAACAACGCCGAAGCAGCGGGACCTTGTAAAATATTTATGTCTTTAATATCATCTGCATTAAAGTTATTTCTATCCTGCATAATTGTACCATCAACCACATACAAAGCTTTGAAGTTAGATGCCAAACCATTTTCGCCACGTAAACGAACTGTTGTCTCTCTGCCTAAAGCTGCTGTTGATTGGCTATTAACCTGCGCACCTGCAACTTTACCTGCTAAAGCATTGTTCACATTTGTTTGGCGAAGTGTGGTCAACTGTTCTGCGCTGTAAGTTTGAACATTAGCCGAAACGCTTCTTGTAGACCGCCTGATTCCGTATGCTGCGGTTACAACAACCTCTTGCAATTCTGCTCCGCCTTTTTGCAACATTGTATTTAAATCTGATTGATTTGCAACTCTAATTTCTGTAGAATTAAAACCCGCTGCATCAAAAACTAAAACATCCCCTGTTTTTATACGGGTGCTATAAGTCCCTTTCGCATCCGCTGAAATTCCTGTCCTGGTTCCTTTTATAGAAATTGTTACAAATGGAATTGCATTGCCAACTGTATCAAATATTTTACCAGATAGAACTCTGCTATTGCCTGATGGATGAGGGGTTAAACCTGTTATTTGTGCTGTTGCCACAGGCGTTGGTAAACGACGCTCTTGCCGTGGAGGAACTTGCCTCACAGCAATTACTTCTTTTTTAGGAACTGCTTTTTTAACAGGCTTTTTATTATACCATTCCTTTAATTCTGCTATCATATCCATTGAGTTCTCCAGTTCATCATTCTTTTTTGTGATGGCGTTACTCCCACGCTGTTTCAATATTCGGTTATATTCATCACGCAATTCTATCGGAGGTTGCACATTGTACTGAATATAATCGTTCAGTGTTTCCAACACAATTAAAGATGTATTTCTGGTAACCACACCAAACTGTTTTCCCGTTTTTTCTATTTCCTGTTTATTTTTATTGTATTGAATATCGAGTTCTGCAATTTTCTTTTGAGCAAACACTTTCGTGATATCGAAATTTTCACAAAGCTGGGTTTCGGTATTTATGGAGATAACTTTTTCGTACGTTATCTTGTTGCCATAACCAAATTGAAGGGTAAGTTCTTCCAATCCTTCTTCAGCAATACCAGCCACAGCAAAATTGGTATTTACATCAATGGGTATAGATGGATAGTTTTCTTTTATAAAATCATTACGCTTTATTCCTAAAAAACTAAAAGAGAGATTCGTAAGCTTTTTCAGCGCATCGGTTACCGAAATACTTTGTAAATCGATAACTAAACCTCCTGTTTTACCGGCAATAAACTTCATGTTACTATAGTCTGCCGTGGTGGAACTGTTGATGCAGTAAACAGGCTTTTCTGCAAGCTGTATTTGGCTATTACCAAAGGTTTGATGTCCATCGCTCATCAAAATAAATTCATCAGCTTTTATATTTTTTAAATTGAGATTACCCATGTTTGTAGCTCCATCGTATTGCAACCCATCAATAAAATTTTTCAAATCGGCCCATGCGCCATTTTGTATAAAAAACTGTTTTGTGCTTTTTATAGTGTTGCTGAAAACAATGAGGTTCACCGATGCATTTTTCAGCTTGTTAAAATATGCATCCAGTAAGTCTAGCTCCTTTTTTATGTTGCGGGTGCTTGCACTCAACGATGCATCCCAGAGTAAACCAACTGTGGCTGGCAAAGCTTTTTCTTGTTCATTTTTTTGCAGCGTTGTATTAATAAGGAAGTAGTATTTATTTTCAAACTCCTGCAGCATTACGGCCGCAGCATCGGCTGGTTTAGGAATACTAAAAGACAGGGAATAACCCGGCACATAATTGCTTTTTTTAAAAGCCGCAGTGTACAGGTTATTCCTGCTATTGAATTGTATATTTTCATTGAGGGATGAATCGAAAACGGGCTGCATTGCTGATTGTATAACAGATACTTCTAAGTTAAAATCTGCAACAGTATCTTTTAAATTTAAAGGTAGATAATAGTGTAACGCTGAGCCAGAGCCGATTGGCAACTCTTCTTCGTAACCAATTAAAACTGTTCTGGTCTTACTTGGATTGATGGGATAAATTCTTGTGCGGAAAGTATTACCATCAACTTTTTCCAAAAGTCCGGGATCAACTCTTCTCCGCTCAATAGTTTCAAAAACTTCTGTACCTTTTGCTCTGTCAACAGGCACGGCTTCACGTAGCTTACCATTAATATCCAATGCGTAACGGCTTACACTCAACCCATCTTTTAAAGGAAAATTTAAAGTGCCTTCAAGTATTTTGCTGGTCGTATTTTTAAAAGTCATTTGCCAGGTAGTTCTGGCAACGGTACCGCACACTTTCACGTCAATTTTTAAAGATTGAAGCTGCACTCCGTTATTGGTTTTACCATCAACAGTAAGTTGAGGCATTTGTGCATGTACAAAAATTGTAAAAAATAAAAGTGTGGCAGTAAGGGGAAAATATTTTCTCATAAAGTTGTTTGGCAACATGATGAGAAAACAAAAACTTTTACATAAAATTATTTTTTATAGAGCCATAAAATTTAAATTATCAATAGCTATTTAAAAAAAAAGAAAGATAAATACAATCATCCAAACGCTTCCCAAAATCGATTAGTCGATATTTTCTATAATACCCGCAATGCCCTGTCCGCCGCCAACACAGGCTGTTACAATACCATACTTTTTATTTAACCGTTTCATGTCGTTAATAATTTGTATGGTTAATTTGCAACCCGTGCAACCCAACGGATGGCCCAATGCTATGGCACCGCCGTTTACATTAACTATTTCCGGGTTAAGTTCCAGCGTTCTTATAACTGCCAATGCCTGAGAGGCAAAAGCTTCGTTCAATTCAAATAAATCAATATCTGCCAGACTCATGCCAGCCTGTTTTAAAACTTTGGGCACAGCCTCTATTGGGCCAACGCCCATAATGCGTGGATGCACGCCTGCACTTGCACAGTTAACTAAACGTGCAATGGGTTTTAGGCCAAGCTCATTCACCATTTTTTCGCTCATCACAATAACAAAAGCAGCACCATCGCTGGTTTGTGAGGAGTTACCTGCTGTTACTGAACCACCTAATGCAAATGCCGGTTTTAATTTTGCCAGTCCTTCAGGCGATGTATCAGCTCTTACGCCTTCATCAGTATCAACTACAAAATCACGCTTTTGTTTTTTGCCTTTTGCATCCACATAAACTTCATTAACGGTAATAGGCAAAATGCCAGATTTAAAATATCCTTCCTTAATGGCGTTACCAGCTTTTAAATGACTGTTATAACTAAATGCATCCTGGTCTTCTCTGTTTACATTATATTCTTTAGCAACTGCTTCGGCGGTTAAACCCATACCCAGATAAAAATCAGGCTCTGTTTCTGCAATAGCATAAGACGGAACTGTTTTCCAGCCTGCAGTTGGTACCATAGTCATACTTTCTGTACCACCGGCAATAATACATTCGGCCATTCCACTGCGTATTTTAGCTGTTGCCATGGCAATACTTTCCAATCCGCTGGCGCAATATCGGTTAATGGTAATACCAGGTGCATGAATGCCCACAGCCTTTGCCGAAATCAATCTGGCAACCTGTAAGCCTTGTTCAGCCTCGGGTACAGCATTACCAACAATTACGTCATCAACCCTTTTTACATCAAGCTGCGGCACACTTGCCAGCAAACCTTTAATAACTGTAACTGCCAAATCATCGGGCCTTGTAAACCTAAAACCGCCTTTTCTACTTTTTGTAATGGCCGTTCTGTAACCTGCTACTATGTATGCTTCCTGCATTTTAAAAATTTTGCCCCCGTCCCCTCATGGGGTGACGGGGAGATTATGTGTTTTGCCCTCCTTTAGG
>JBBQPX010000284.1:0-4564 GCA_038216775.1 Chitinophagales bacterium | reverse complement strand
ACTGTATATTTTTTCTATTTTAACAAATTTGCGTTTGTTAAAAAAATAAAAACGTCTGCAAATAATAACGCTATGGTATTTTCTGCCGATGCAAGCAACCTGTACACAGCAGGAGAGAGCTACACTGCCCAAGATGATTACCTGTTACAGAAAATTAATATTACCGATAATTCGGCCCGGCAAATTGTCAAAATAAATATTAACACGCTTGCTACACACTATATAGCGCAACTAGTGATAAACCCACTAAATAGTAATGAAATTTTGATGTATGATGCTGTGATGGGAAGCTGGATTATAGATGAAAATGCCGGCGTTGTAAAAAAGCAGTTTAAAGAAGAAGCCGGGGTTGTTCCTATAACCTATCTGCCTAATGGAAATTTATTGGCTATTGCCGGCAAGGCAGCACAACAGGTATTTATGGCAGAAGTAGATGGGAAAGCATATGTTCAGCTAAGAAAGTCTAAAACAATTTTTACATCGGTAGTGTATTTTGATAATTTAATTGTGTTTGGTGGAGGTTCTGGTAAAATTATGTTGATGTATGAAAACAAGTATAGCATTTTTAATACAGTTACATTCTCCGCAACAGCGAGGACAGAAATGCCCGCTGCTGAAGGATATGTTTATTACACGAATAAGAATGCAACGCTATCTCAATCTGGTAATTCATTTGTGTATGGTAAAACAATGACGAGGTTTTCTGCAACCGGCACTCAAATTATGAAGTACGGACAAACGCCGTTAGACTCTTATGTACAGTTTAATTTTAAAAATAAAGATGCCGTTGCGCTTAAAGATAGAAATCTTGTTTTTGAGAACGGTAATTTTTTAGTTCAGCTGGTTGATACGGCCTTTCAATCTGATTTTTCAGGTTTTTTATATAGGGTTACAGCCGATGGAAAAACAGGTTTTCTTTATGAGCAGGATCAAGGGCTGTTAACCTTTGATCCCAGCAAAAGCGAAAAATTATTTACCAAGGTTTGGAAGGTAAATGACATGAATAAAAAGTTTGTAGGTATGCAGATTTTCGACAAACTTAATCTGCTTGCTTTAATAGGAAACGAAGGTATTTATGTGATGGATTTAAAAACGCTTAAGCTTTTGTACATCGTTGATATACCATATGGGCTTGCCTATAACAGTTACGAGCGGCTTAATAAGTTTTGCGATATCTCTGATGATAATACTAAAATGATTTTGTTTGCCGAGGCAAGAGAAGACACAAGCAGCTTTATTTACTGTGTTGATTTATCAGATAAAAATGAAAAATGGAAATACGAGTCTGTAAATATTCAAAATCTGCGTTTTGTAAATAATGATAAAAAATTACTTTTTACCAGCAATGGTAAATTGGTTTATCTGGATGCTGAAACAGGTTTAGAATCGGGTGCTCCCATACTGTTACCGGATGCGCAGAGTGAAACAATTATTTCTCCTTCAGGCGCAATTGCTGCTACTAAAGTGGCTGCTGATGTAACTGTATCAGCCGGCTCTAATATCGGCCTGATTGACATTGTAAATAACAAACCAATTGGTACAATAAAGGGTAGTGGTGATGAAGTAAATGGTTTTGTTTTTTTGCATAATCAACGTTACATGCTTACCGAGGAGTATGGAGGTTTGTGCCTTTGGGATGTAGATAAGAAACGAAAAATTGCCAAAATATATATGTTTGAAAAAACCGGCGATTGGGTAATGGTTACTGATGATGGGCGTTTTGATGCCACGCCGGGAGCGTTAAAAAAAATGTATTTCACTAAGGGGAAAGATATTATTCCATTAGAAAGTTTGTACGAAAAATATTATGTGCCAGGATTATTAAGGCAGATTTGGGATAATAAACTGGCTGATAATGTTCCTGATATAAAGGATCTTAAATCTCCGCCAACTGTAAAAATTTCTTCAGAGCTTCAGCAGCGAAATCTGGAAGTAGGAGATGATGTAAAAACCATTAAGGCTGATAAAGAACAGGCTAGCGTAAAAGTAGAAGCTGATGGTATTAACGATGTGGTGACAGAAATTAGGTTATATCAAAACGGAAAATTAGTTAGCAGTACCAGAAACCTTACAGTAGAAGATGATACAAAAGGAGATAAATTATTGACAAAAACTTTTAACGTAACACTTAACCCAGGTAAAAATTTATTTAAAGCCATTGCCATTAATAGCCAACGAACAGAAAGCATTGCAGACGAACTGGTAGCAAATTATACGCCGGTGAATGTGCAGCCAGCAAATGAAATTCAAATGCACCTGCTTGTAGTTGGCGTAAATGTTTATAAAAATCCGAAGTATAATTTAAACTATGCTCAAGCTGATGCAAAAGCTTTTGCCGCAGCTATTACAACCGGATCGCAAGGCTTGTTTAGCAAGGTAAATACAACATATTTAAGCGATGCAGAAGCAACAAAAGAAGGCATAACCAATGCTTTTGAAAAAATAAAGGTTGCAGCAAACCCACAGGATTTATTTGTTTTTTATTATGCCGGCCATGGTGTTATAAATGATAAAAAAGAATTTTTTCTGGTACCTTATGATGTAACCCAACTTTATGGCGCTGATGATGCACTTGCGCAAAAAGGCTTTAGTGCAGCTGGTTTGCAACAAATGAGCAAAGAAATAAAGGCACAAAAGCAATTGTTTATTTTAGATGCGTGCCAAAGCGCAGGTGCTTTGGAAATGGTAGCATCATCAAGAGGTGCGGCCGAAGAAAAGGCGATTGCACAATTAGCCAGATCAACCGGTACACAATGGCTAACAGCATCTGGCAGCGAACAGTTTGCTTCGGAGTTTCAGCAACTTGGTCACGGCTCTTTTACGTATTGTTTATTGGAAGCTTTTAAAGGCACTAAGGGACAGGAAGCCAAAAGACTAACCGTTAAAGAACTTGATGCTTATTTACAAACTAAGGTTCCTGAAATAACGCAACAATACAAAGGCACGCCACAATATCCGGCCAGCTACAGTTATGGAAATGATTTCCCCATCGTCATTATAAAATAAAATCTAAAAAAATCTAAAAAAAACTAAAAAAAATTACTCATGAAAAAAATTATCTTAATAATAACAATTTGCTTTTGCGGCATTATATTGTTTGCACAAACTAAGCCAGCTGTTGTATCAAAACCAGCACAGGCGGGCGTTGTAAAGGTTGTGCCTATTGTGCCTACTAAAGAATTAAAAAGGCAACTCACTAATAATTTTAAAAAGAAGAAATACCAGGCCGCCATTACCATATTAGATACACTTCTGAAAAGAACGCCAAAGAGTGAGGAACTTTTTTTTCAACGAACTGCGTGCCAGGTAATGCTTAAAATGGATAAACAAGCCATAGCAGATATTAAAAAAAGGTTTAAAAATAAGGATACCGCTGCTACGGCGATAGCGTCAATTCCTTCGGCATTTGATTTTCCTTCAATGAAAAAATCAGGAGAATTGTATTATAAATCTGCCATGGCATGGGCGCCCAAAAATGGCTTGCCTTTTATGTTCTACGGTTTTCAACTGGCAGATGAAAATAAAATGAATGAGTCTGTAGCTTATGCTGATAAAGGTTATGCTTTGTTAACACCTAAATATAAAAAGAGTGTTGCTGATACTTATGCAAGAGTATTATTTATGGCTGATAGAAAAACAGACGCTTATAAATTTCTGGAAGACCAGATTGCAAATGGCAATACAACGGTAGAAGTTATCCGTACTTATTTTAATTTTTATTCAAAAGATAAAAGGTATCAGGAAGGTATTGACAAAGCAACTGAGTATATAAAGCAAGATTCAATATCAACTTATTTTGCAAGAAGAGGGATGTTGTATGATGAAATGGGTAACAGCGAAAAAGCATGTGAAGACGCAGTTACTTTAAGGGAATCTTTCGGTGCTTATGATTATTGGTTAAAGACATTTAACTGTCCGCAGGTTATGGCTGATGTAAAACCAACTATGCAACGCACGTATATATATGAAGTTGTTTTCAACGGGCAGACATACGATTTCAGGGTAACCAATCCTAAGGTTGATATGGACAACGGAATATCTTTTAAATATAAACTTACCGGTGATGTAGGCTATAATGGAACGGTAAGTATGGGTAAAGAAGCCGTTGAATCTGCACACGACCAAATGAATAAGTTTGGTAAAGATAAATACGATTTAACTGACCGTACTACTGTTTGGATTAGCAAAGAAGTGTTTAATGAATTGAAGACAACAGGATCATCCATGATTAATGCAAATGATTGGGTGGGACAGAGAGAATTTACGGTTGTAAGCTCTGATGGTGTTGACGATTACTATACAGTAAAGGTTGATGATGAAGAAAAGTACATCAAGTGCATTAAAGTTGAAGCGAAAGATGGTGAGCAGCTTTGGATTAAAGATGATGCCAGCAACCCATTAATTTTAAAAATGAGTGTTGACTTTTCAATTGAATTGAAGCAGGTATTGTAGCATATATTAACTGGCAAATTATTACTGGAGATCGATTTGATCAATGGGTATAATAATGACTAATTTGCATTGAAGGAAATGCAGATTAGTCATTATTTATTTCAATGCAAAT
>JBBQPX010000283.1:0-4568 GCA_038216775.1 Chitinophagales bacterium | reverse complement strand
ATCTGCCCCGTACCAACCAATGGCACTTGCACTCACAACTGCTTTAACTTTATTTTCATTATTCTGCAGTGCATTAAACAACAATTTGCTGCTATCTATACGGCTGTCAATTATTTCTTTTTTGTAGGCATCGGTCCATTTTTTATCAACCACACCGGCACCAGCAAGGTGTACAATATAATCTGCAGCTTGTACGGCAGCAATGTCAATTTGCTGCTTTTTAACATCCCACAAAGCATAACTTAAATTTGCGTTAGCTTGGTTGTTTTGAACGCTTCGGCTCAATATTATAACCTTGTATTGATTATTTAGTAAATGTTGGGTAAGCGATTTTCCAACCATACCAGTACCACCTGTAATTAAAACTGTTTGCATTTTATAAAAAAGTTAAATCGTGTTATGTAAAAACAAAAAATACCTCATCTTGTTTACTGTAATGTACACTCATTGCTATTTAAATTGTAATTTTAATAATAAAGTTTTATCAGTATGAAGCCAATATACCACACTTTTTTAATAATCTTATTTATAGTGCCACTGTCACTTTTTGGCCAAAAAGTTTCTATTTCTGAAGTTACCAGGGAAGATAACCGAGACATGAATTTTGAGATAATTGGGAAAATGAACAGCAATATTCTCGTTTATAAAAATATACGCTCCAACCATAAAATAAGCATATTTGATAAGGATATGAATACTGTGGAAACGGTGAAGCTGGATTTTGTTCCTGATAAAACATATAACATTGATTTTATTGCCTACCCGGATTACTTTATAATGATATATCAGTATCAAAAAGGAAATATTTTACATTGTATGGGTGTTAAAATGGATGCCGGTGGAAAAAAAATGAGCGAGCCTCAAGAGCTTGACACCACTCGTATTCCAGTTTTATCGGATAATAAAATATACAGTACCATCTTCAGCGAAGACCGCCAAAAAATTATGATTTTTAAAATACAGTCGAGGTGGGAAAAGCTCAATATGAAAACTATGCTTTTTGATAAAGATCTGAAACTTATAACTGCAGATCGGTTCTTAACTGAATATAATGACCGGAGGGAAAGTTATGATAATTTTATTTTGGCAAACGACGGAAGTCTTGTTTTTACTTATGCTAAACAAACAGGTGTAAGAGACAGTTACAGCATACTTGGGCTTTTTGCCAAAAGCCCCGGTAGGAGTACTTTCGATAGTCATGAAATTAATTTAGAAGAAAAATATATTGATGAAATAAAAGTTAAGATCGATAACCGAAACAACCGTTACATACTAAATACCTTTTATTATAAAAAAAACCGGGGTAGCATTGAAGGTTTGTTTACTTACATTTGGGATAAGGGTGGAGAAAAACAATATGTATCTCAATTTACCGAAATTTACGATTCGCTTCGCTTAGAAGCTAAATCAAGTGGCATGCTCCGCTTTGCTTTAGACGATTTTTTTATAAAACAAATTGTAGTTAAAGCAGATGGCGGTTTTATTATTGCTGCAGAAGATTTTACTAAAGATACGAGGGGTAATAATGGCTTTAACCGTTACGATTATTTGTATAATCCATATTCTCTTTCGTCGGGCTCTTATTATTATTACAATCCGTACTCGGGCTATTACCGTCCACTAAGCAGCTATGGCAACCAATCCACCAGGTACTACTACGAAAATATTCTGGTGATGAGCGTTAGCAAAACTGGGCAAATAGAATGGAGTAAAGTACTTCACAAAAGCCAATTTGATGATAATGAAGAAAACTTTCTATCGTTTTCAACAGCAATTTCTGGCGGAGAAATACATTTTCTTTTTAATGCCGATAAACGATATCAGGTTGTATCTAACCAGGGTATAGCAGCAGATGGAACAATTACGAGGTATCCTACATTAAAAACTGACCAAAAAGGATATGAATTTATGCCCAATTTAAGTAAGCAGGTTGGTGCAAGTCAGGTAATAATGCCATGTGCTTACCGAGGTAATATATGTTTTGCCAAAATTGATTTTTAGTACCCACAATTTGGTTGTTAAATTAGCCTTAAACAGTTTTCATGAAGTAATAATAATTGCTCACTTTTGCCAAAGTATTTTTTTACTCATTTTACAATCGATTTTTAAGTGACAGGAACCTTTAAGGCCAATAATTCCTATAACAATTTTTTATTGCTGCTGTATGCGTTGCTTTTAAAGCTTCCGATGTTTCTGCACCCCAAAGTGCCGCAGGCGCAGCAGATAGATGGTTTTTTATATAGATATTTATTAGACTCTTTAAAGCCTTTTGGAACCGGTGTGCCGGTAATTTATTCGCTCCTTGCATTTGTTTTGTTATACTCGCAAGCTATTTATTTTAATAAGTTAGTTAACGACCAGCGCATTATGCAGCGGCCCAATTACCTTACAGGTATGAGCTATTTGCTTATTACGTCTTTATTTGCTGAATGGAATTTTTTATCATCTCCATTAATCATTAATAGCTTACTAATATGGGTTTGGTCAAAAATGAGTGGGTTATATAGTAATCAAAAACCCAAAGCCGCATTGTTTAATATTGGTATTGCTATTGGAATATGTACATTTTTCTATTTTCCATCATTGGCTTTTGCTGCACTTATTATTTTTGGTCTTGCATTAACTAGGCCATTTAAATTAGCAGAATGGTTGCTGGCGTTGCTCGGTATTATTACACCTTATTATTTTTTACTGTCGGTAGTTTTTTTAACAGATAAATGGAAAGGCTACACATTTCCTGGCTTTGCAGTTACCACGCCAGTGTTTAATCAGTCTTACTGGGCGTATGCGGCCATTGCCATTGTGGTAATTACCTCTTTTATTGGTATTTTTTATGTTCAGCAAAATTTTCGTCGCCAGTTAATACAGGCCCGAAAAAGCTGGAATCTTACGTTTTTATATCTGTTAGTGGCGGTATTTGTACCTTTTGTAAACGCCACACATACATTTGAGTATTGGATTTTGTGCGCTGTGCCCATATCCGCATTTGTAGGGGCTGCATTTTTATATCCAAATAAAAAGTGGGTGCCTGCTGTACTGCATTGGTTAATGGTTGCTTTTGTAATTGTAATCAGCTACTTTGTAAAATAATTGAAATCCTGATTGTACCTTTGCGCTTTATTTTTATAACCGGTAGTTGAATTAGGATTAATCATCTTTGCTTCATTCGCAGAAGTCCACATCAACTCACTAATCATCTTAAATTATGAAATTTGGTGTAGTCGTTTTTCCTGGCAGTAATTGCGACAGAGATATGATTGAAGCCCTGCAGGGTGATTTAAAGCAGGAAGTAATTCAGCTTTGGCATAAAGAGAAAGACCTAAGTATGTTTAATCCAGAAGATTGCATCGTTTTGCCAGGTGGTTTTAGCTATGGTGATTACCTGCGCTGTGGCGCCATTGCCCGCTTTAGCCCAATGATGCAGAGCGTAATTGAATTTGCCAATAGCGGCGGAAAAGTGTTGGGCGTTTGCAACGGATTTCAAATTTTATGCGAAAGTGGCTTATTACCTGGCGTTTTACTTCGCAATAGTCAGCAGCAATTTGTTTGTAAAAATATATTTATGAAAGACGCGGCTGCAGAAGGCGGACTACCTTTAAAAGTGCCTGTTGCCCACGGCGAAGGAAGATTTTTTGCAAACGAGGCAACCTTAGAAGCAATGGAAATGCACCGGCAGATAATTTATCGTTACTGCGATGAAAAAGGAAATGTGGTTGCAGCCGCTAATCCAAATGGAGCCATGCACAATATTGCCGGTATTTGTAATAAAGAAAGAAATGTTTTTGGTATGATGCCACACCCTGAAAGGGCTTGCAGCACTACATTAGGTAATATTGATGGCAAGAATGTGTTTAACCACCTGTTTGGAATAAATTAACAATATTCAAACTTAATTGGTCGTTAAGCAGACAATCTTACAAATTATAAGTTCGTAAATTTGCTTATGGAAAAAATATACATGAAAAAAATATTACTAGGCGCTTTTTTGATGGTTTTTGCAGGTTTTGCAAATGCACAAATTAATAATCCGGTTACGTGGACTTATACGGCAAAGAAAATTGCAGATAAAACATACGAGTTGCACATGACTGCAACTATTGATGGTAACTGGCATTTATATGCACAAGATGCAGGCGAAGGCCCGGAACCTACATCATTTGCTTTTACAGCAAACCCTTTAATTACTTTAAGCGGAAAAGTTTTGGAAGTAGGCAAAATGGAAAAATCGTACGATAAAAATTTTAAATCTACTTTAAAATACTATGCCAAGAAGGTTGATTTTGTGCAGACAGTAAAGGTGAAAGCCGCAGTAAGTACCGCTGTTAAAGGCACGGTAACTTTTATGGTTTGTAACGACAGGCAATGCCTTCCACCAAGGGATGTTCCTTTTACAATTAATGTTAGCAAATAAAAATGCTTTACAATATTTCCCGATACTAACCTGTCGGGATTTTTTTTAAATAACTGAATATGAGTTTTAAAAAAATAATTTCAACACTTGCTACTGCATTATTGGTTTTTCAGTTTGCGGCATTTGCACAAGATTCCGCGATAGTAAAATGGAAGGC
>JBBQPX010000282.1:0-4569 GCA_038216775.1 Chitinophagales bacterium | reverse complement strand
GGCATTTTTAAAAAAGCAAAGCTGTAATTTAGTCGTTAAACAAATCTACTATTTGCACCTCCAGCCCATCGCTTATTTTAAGCAGAGTTTTAACAGTAGAATTGCTTTGTCCAGATTCAATTCGCGACATAGTAGCTTTTTCAAATTCGCAAGCTATTGCTAATTCGTTTTGAGTCATATTTTTACTCAAGCGAATTGCTTTAATTTTTTTTCCCATTTTAATCAATAAATCTGACTCTTTCATATACTGGTAAGTTTGCTAAAAAAACCAAAAGTAAACAGATAACATGTTGTAACAAATGACAATAATCATAATTATCTATTATATCAGCGATAGATGCCCTTTACTAATGTTAATCAACAAAAAAACTTTTTCATTTATTGATTTACATCACAACTTTACTGGCCGTTAAAACTTATTGCTTTATAGTAGGGAAATTTTATTCACTACCCGTGTTACTGCTGAAATTTATTGATGTAGAGATAGCCCGAAATATGTATAAAATAGCCTTTGAATAAAAGGCGCGGCATGTTGACTTCAATTAAGTGTATTGCAAAAAGAAACAAGTTTATTAAAGCGTATTCAATAACCAAATCAGCCGGCAGTACTTAGGCTATTGGCGGCATCAGTAATTTTGCCATTTCAAAATCGGGTTCGCACCAGCTTATTTCTTCGTCTTTTTTAAACCAGGTCATTTGGCGCTTGGCGTATTGTCGGGTATTTATTTTAATTATTTCCACAGCATCTTCTAAAGGCAGGTCGCCAATGAGGTGTCCAAATAACTCACGATAGCCAACGGTTTGCAACGCATTTAATTTTTTGTAAGGCTGAAGTTTTTTTACTTCATCAAGTAAGCCCGCTTTCATCATAGCATCTACCCTGCTGTTGATATTTTTATGTAGTTGTTCTTTGGGAAGTTCTAAACCAATTTTAATAATATTAAAAGGTCGTTGCTTTTTAGGTTGTGTTTGAAATTCGATGATTGATTTTCCGGTAGAAAGTTTTACTTCCAACGCACGCATTAACCGGTGTGGATTTTTTATTTCGCCTTTGGCATAGTAAATGGGATCATTTTTTTCAACTTCTTTTTGCAACCATTCCAATCCCTCCCATTCAAAATCTGCATTTATTTTTTCACGTATTTTTTCATCAATCACCGGCACTTCGTCAATGCCATTACAAAAGGTTTTTACGTATAAGCCAGTACCGCCAACCATTACAGCCACATCGTGCTCTTTAAATATTTCACTTATTTTCCCTAAGGCATACTGCTCGTACATGGCAGCATTCATTTCATCTTTTATGGAAATTGAGCTTATAAAGTGATGCTTTACTTGCTGCAGTTCATCAGCCGAAGGCTTGGCAACACCAATATTTAATTCTTTAAAGCATTGGCGGCTATCAGCCGAAATAATTTCTGTGTTGTAATGTAATGCTGTTTTAACAGCAAGCGAAGTTTTACCAACTGCTGTTGGGCCAACGATAAGAATGCAGGTTTTGCCCCTATCCCCTAAAGGGGGATTTTCATGCGAAGATTTTTCGATCATATTTTATTGAGATGTAAAGAACTCTTTTTATTGGATAATGAAATAATTTATAATGGATAATGTTTAAAGATGGTACTGAACGCTGAAATGCTAACTGCCACAATAATTAGAAGTAGTCTCGAATTGAAAATTATCAATTATCCATTAAACCATTACCCATTACCTAAAACCCATCATTTCCATCATCAGCCGAAGTATCTTCTTCCCCATCAGCTTCCACTTCATCGCCATCTTCACCTTCTTCGCTGAAACCATCAGCCATTGCATCTGGCCGCAAATCATATTTCTCTTCCATTTCAGCCAGGCGGCTGTCAACCAAACCTTTTGTACCGTATTGAGATGGCGCAATGCCTTCTGTGCGTATGCAGGTTGGATAAGTTACTTTGCTGTTTTCTTCTTTATCTACCTGTATAAGTTCTACCATAAAATGCCAGAACTTATTAAAATCGTATTCGTAAATAAATTTTTGATTGGGGTTGCTTATTTCTGTCCCGATAGCAACTTCCGCCATGAGAAGTGGTTCAACCTTGTAATCCTTATCATATTTATCCAGCGAAATTTCTCTGCCCCGCTGCCAATTATCATTACTGCGATAAAATGTAGCCATGTGCCTTGAGTCGAACTCAAAACTTTTTAAAATAGCAAGATGCAAATCCTGAAAGTTTTGCGTGTGTCTGATAGCAACATCACGATAAACGCTGTCATCATCTTCCCAATATATTCTGAAACGTAAAATAGCCATGTAGTAAAATTAAGAATTAACAATTAACAATTAGGAATTAGATGCAGAAATTCCCAGTTCGTTAGCTTTTTCAAGCATAAAAGCATAGGCAGCTTCATATTCATTAGGTATAATACCGTCTAATATGGCTTCTCGTATGGCATTTTTTAAATCGCCAACTTGCCGAGATGGTGGCAGATTAAAAGTTTCCATAATCATTTCGCCGGTGATGGGTGGCTGCCAGTTACGCAGATGATCTTTTTCTTCAACTTCGGCACAACGCTGCTTCACCATTTCAAAATTTTCTTGAAAGCGTTTTACTTTGGCCTTATTTTTTGAAGTAATGTCGGCTGCACATAATGTCATTAATGCATCAAAATCTTCGCCAGCATCAAATAATAAACGCCTGATGGCGCTGTCCGTAATGTTTTCTTTAGTCAGGCTGATGGGCCGTAAATGAAGTTCTACCAGCTTGCGTACAAACTTCATTTTTTCGTTTTTTGGCAGTTTCAATTTTGCAAAAATCTTAGGCACCATTCTGCCACCAACTACTTCATGGCCATGAAATGTCCACCCGTGACCTTCCTCAAAACGCTTGGTGGCAGGTTTGCCAATATCATGCAAAACAGCAGCCCAACGCAACCATAAATCATCAGTATTTACAGCAATATTATCAACCACCTGTATGGTGTGATAAAAATTATCTTTATGCCCAAGTCCATCAATATATTCTGCGCCAGCTAAATCAACCATTTGCGGAAATATAATTTTAAGCAATCTGCTTTTGTACAGCAAATCAAAGCCTATAGAGGGTTTCGGGCTCATCAAAATTTTATTAAGCTCATCTGCAATGCGCTCGCCGCTTACTATTTTTATGCGGTTTGCATTTTCAGTTATGGCCGAAAATGTTTCAGGGTTTATTGTAAAATTAAGTTGAGCAGCAAAGCGAATTGCCCGCATCATCCGTAATGGATCATCGCTAAAAGTTTGCTCGGGTGCAAGGGGTGTTTGAATGTTTTTTAGCTCAAGATCCTGTATGCCATTAAACGGATCTACCAAATCGCCATAGTCTGCTTTATTTAAGCTGATGGCCATTGCGTTAATTGTAAAATCGCGGCGATTCTGATCGTCTTCAATGCTGCCGTTTTCAACTGCTGGTTTTCGGCTGTCGAAACTGTAGCTTTCTTTGCGGGCACCTACGAATTCGATTTCAAGAGCAGCCCCATCCCAACCCTTCCCCGAAAGGGAAGGAACTAGAGTATTATTGGATAATAATTCTTTATCCCACTTTTCATCTTCTTTAACAGGAAACTTTACCTTTATCTGCGCTGTTCCAAAGTTTTTAAAAAAGTGAACTTCTGGTTCTGGCTTAAACTTTTCAGCAACTTTTGCTGCCAGTTCAATCCCATCTCCAACGCAAACAATATCCATGTCTTTGGTGGTTCTTCCCAAAATTTTATCTCTTACAAAACCGCCAATTAAATAGCAAGGCACACCAATTTCTTCAGCAGAAAGGGCAATTTTTTGCAATACTTCTAATTCCTTATCGTTACAGTTTATATACATGGATTGCAAAAGTAAACGGAATTTTAGATTTTAGATTTTAGATTTCGGATTTATTGGCTGCCATTGCGCTAAATGAACAGAATCAAATGAACGCATTGAAATCTAAAATCGCCAATCTAAAATCTGCAATCCAATTCGGCATTAATATTGACTATATATTGGCTCACTTAAAAAACCCTAAATAGCCTTGTCTTTTGACATTTTGGCTATACACTAATAAAATTATGAATAACAAGTTTTATATGCAAGGCAATGAGGATGAAATGGAATTTATGCCGATTATTCCTTTAAACGAAGATGATGACGGAAGCAATGATAATCAACCTATTCCAGAGATTATCCCACTTTTAGCTTTAAGAAATACAGTACTTTTTCCCGGGGTAGTAATACCTATTACGGTAGGCCGTGATAAGAGCATTAAGGCAGTTACCGATGCTTATAAGGCTGACAAATTGATAGCTGTAGTGGCGCAAAAAGACAGTACAATAGAAGAACCTACTGTTAGTGATTTAGAAGATATTGGAACAGTTGCAAAAATAGCCAAGCTGATAAAGATGCCCGATGGCGGCACAACCATCATCATCCAAGGAAGAAAACGTTGCAAAATTGATGAAATAACGGAAGATGATCCCTATTTTAAAGCTAAGATTACGGTTTTAACTGATGAAGCGTTAACAGATGATGCCGATTTTGATGCTATGATTGGCAGCATAAAAGATTTAGCTGGTCAGATT
>JBBQPX010000281.1:0-4583 GCA_038216775.1 Chitinophagales bacterium | reverse complement strand
GCATTAAATAGCTACGACGACGGTAGAATTAAAATCATCATTTATTACAAGGGGCAAAAAATTGCCATAAGGCATCAAAACGGAGTGCTTGATTTTGAACGTGAAACCTTGGTTGATAAAGCATTTTATGCATTACCCGCTCCTCTCCAAACAGCAGTTCTGCAAAAAATGGAGTTGATGACTAAAAATAAGCAGGCTATTTTTCCTGCAGGCTGGCAATTGGCCATGAAAAATAAAAAAACTACTATCAACGAAAGGGGATAACAGTATGCCTGTAACTGCAGGCCCAAAGCATCAATCTTTCTTACAATCTCATATCGCCGCTTATCAAAAATATAAACAGCACTTTATAGTTTTAATTACTTTGCTTGTTATTAAACTTAAATAATGAAAAAAATCATATCCTTCATCTGCTTTATTGCGTTTGTAAATGCATCCTTTGCACAAGCCGACGCTGCAGAAAAATATGCAGCAGAAATTACGGGTAAAAATTTAAAAAAGCACCTGAGTATAATTGCCAGTGCCGAAATGGAAGGCCGGGAAACTGGCACCGAAGGTCAGCGCAAGGCAGCGGCATATATCGAAGACCAATTTAAAGCCATCGGTTTAAAAACTGTGCCCGTACTTAAAGGTTATCAGCAGTTATATCCTTTGTATCAGGATAGTTTAAACAAGGCCGATTTAAAAGTTAACGGTAAAACAGCAGCATTTGGCAAAGACTTTATAGCATCTTTAAACAGCAACGAAGATGGAAAATTCAGCGGCAAAAAAATAATTTTTGCTGGTTATGGTATCGATGATGAAAAATACAGCGACTATACCGGAATTGATGTAAAAGGAAAAATTGTAGCCATATTTTTAGGGGAACCAAAGCGTGATGGTAAATTTTTTCTTGGAGAAGGGAGACGTGGTTCTGTATGGACTTATCCCGGTATAAGCAAAAAAGCCGCAGCGGCGGCAGCAAAAGGTGCAGTTGGTGTTTTATTCATCAGTCCCAATCAGGAAACATTTAATGAGCGTGCGGTTGAAAATGGAAAAAAGACAGGTGTATATTTTCCGAAAAATGATAATGAAAACGTTAAAACAGTTAATGCAGTTCAGCTTTCTCATGCTTTTGCAAAGGATGTACTTGGCGAAAATTTTGAACAGTTATTAAAAAAAGCAAAAGCAGCTGAAGCTTTCAACCAACAGGCTTTTACTGAAAGCAATGCAAAAGTTTCTTTTAAATTTAAAAAGTATAGAACAACTATTAATGCCAGCAATGTTGTTGGCGTTATTGAAGGGACTGATAAAAAAGACGAAGTTGTTTTTCTTACAGCGCACTACGACCATTTAGGCATGCGTAACGGACTTATTTACTATGGTGCAGATGATGACGGAAGCGGTACCTGTGCTGTTATAAATATGGCAGAAGCTTTTGCCAAAGCAGCTGCAGAAGGTCACAGGCCAAGGCGCACCATTGTTTTTATGACTGTTAGTGGAGAGGAAAAAGGACTTTGGGGAAGTGAATATTACAGCGATCATCCTTTTTACGATTTAGAAAAAACAACGGTAGATTTAAATACAGATATGATTGGCCGGGTAGATACCGAACGCACATCTGACGACACACTTAATTATGTTTACGTAATTGGGCATGATAAATTAAGCAGCGATTTGCCTATTATAAATGAAGCGGTAAATAAAAAATATACCAATTTGGTACTTGATTATAAATTTGATGATCCCGCTGATCAGAACAGAATTTATTTCCGCAGCGATCATTATAATTTTGCCCGCAAAGGAATTCCTGTTTTGTTTTTTTATGATGGTATGTTAAAATCAGATTATCATAAACCAACCGACACTGTTGATAAAATTAACTTTGACTTATATGAAAAAAGAGCCCGTATGATTTTTCATACAGCTTGGGTAATGGCCAATAGAGATGATATGTTGAAAAGAGATACGCCGTTGAATATGGGGACGAGGTAAGAAGCCCCCTCCGCCCCCTAAAGGGGGAACTTTGGAGAATAATAATATAAAATCCTTTTTATTATTTAAATAATAAAGCCGCTAAATAATCTTAGCGGCTTTTTAGTATTTTGAAAAGAAGTAAAATATCTTATTTTCTTTCAAGTTCCCCCTTTAGGTTCCCTGTTAAGGGAAAGAACGAAGTTTAGAGGGGGTATTCATTATCCTTCTTATTCGAATCCGGCACATGCGAACTACCCAGCGTAACTGATTTTATTTTTTTTGTTGATGTAAAGTTTACTGAAGTAGTTTTATTTCCTTTCTCCCACACGGCAATGCTTTGATGCAGCTTTTGAATTGTGCCATCTGTGTATTCAACAGCAATATCAACCGGCACAGGCTTGGTTCCTTTACTTTCAATAGTTATTTGTTTACTGTTTCCTTTCTCTGTAACTTTTGCTATCGCAAGATCAGGTATGCCATCATCAAAAAACCAGCGCTTCCAAAACCAATTTAAATTTTTACCGCTGCCTGTATTCATGCTGTAAAAAAAATCATAAGGCATAGGATGCTTGCCGCCCCAATTACGGAAATAATTATGCAGTCCTTTGTAAAACAAATCATCGCCCAGCATATCTTTTACAAACAAATAACCCATGGCTGGTTTGGGATAACTGTTGATAAAACTTGATACGCCAAATTGCTGGGTGGTTAGTGTAACAATCGGTAGGTCAATTTCTGTACCTGCAGTATTTTCAACAGGAGCAACTCCATATAAATCAACAATGCTTGAATCAATCATCGGTGAAATAAGCCATTCGCCAATAGTTGCCCAACCTTCATCCATCCAGCCATATTTTGTTTCGTTAATACCCATGTAAAATGGAAACATGGTGTGAAAAATTTCATGATCGGTTAGTTCGATGCTTTCCGCCCGGTCATCAACAGGGTTATCATTTACCATCATGGGGTATTCCATTTGGTCCAACCCGTCAAACACTGTTTCATGACTGTATGGGAATGGCCATTTTGGAAAATTAAAACTCATGGCTTCCACAGTTTTATGAGCATCAGATGCTACATTAAAATAATCTTTGTGTATTGGATTAAACACTGCATCAACCCTTGTTCTTCTGCCGGTTGTTCTATCTACAACCAAGCTCGAGCTCTGCCAAACATAATGATTACTGATTGCAAAAACGGCATCTGTAACATGCTTCGATTCAAATATCCAGGTATGGGTATCGCCGGGCTTGGTTATACCTCCGGCTTTTATATCATTGCTGTCTATTACGTTTATGTAAGCATCATTTGTTTCTGCTTGCTGAATACGTTGCTGATATTTTGGCTCAAAAAGTTCGTTTGTGTTTTTAAGATCGCCGGTTGCCCACACAACATAATTTCCCGGTACGGTAATAGATGTTTTAAAATCGCAGAAATCGTTGTAGAACTCCTGTGTTCCTAAGTACTGGTTTGTGTTCCAGCCATCAATATCATCATACACAGCAATACGTGGAAAATAATAGGCAATAAAATAAGCGCCGTCTTCCACTTCGCCTGTTCGGATATGCGATTTTTTATTGAGTGTGTAAGAAAATCCAATATTGAATTTAATAGTTTTTCCTGGTGCTACTGCCTTAACACGCACACTCATATTTGTAGCATCAATCCTGTAATTCCTCGCTTCAATTACTTCATCATTTGCCAGTAATTTTTCAATTTGCACACCGTCATTAATATCATCGCCTTCAATTTTCATTAAACGAGGCGATCCTTTTTTATAAATATTCGGATATAATTTAAATACAATTTCCTTCAGTGTATCAGGGCTGTTGTTGGTGTAATTTATTTCTTCGCTGCCGCTGATTAGCCTTGTAGCTGGTTCAAACTTTACAGCAATATCATAGTTTGCATGGTTTTGCCAGTAATTTTTACCCGGTGCTCCAGTTATGCTGCGGGTACCTTTATCAAATGTTTTTTGAAGGTTTAGAGGAACCGGAAGTGCGACTTGTGCAAAAGAATACTGCAGTACTGCTATCATCAATACAAACCCAAATATTTTCTTCATTGCTTTTTATTTTAAAGTTAGCATAAATGCACCTGCTCCACGCAAAGGCGCAAGGATAAAATAGAAAAGCCGCAAAGAATCTTTGCGGCTTTCACTTTCTTTGCGACTTTGCGTGAATCCTCCATTACCACCCCAACACCCATGCAAAAATCAACGGAGCCACAATAGTAGCATCACTCTCTACAATAAATTTAGGTGTTTTTATATCCAGTTTACCCCAGGTAATTTTTTCATTTGGCACAGCACCAGAGTAACTACCGTAAGATGTTGTTGAATCACTTATCTGGCAGAAATAACTCCAGAAAGGTACATCATGCCATTCCAGATCCTGGTACATCATCGGTACCACGCAAATTGGAAAATCGCCAGCAATACCCCCACCAATCTGGAAGAAACCAACACCTTTACCAGCTGAATTATTTCTGTACCAATCTGCCAGCCAAACCATATATTCTATACCACTTTTCATAGTGGTTGCTTTCATTTCATTCTTTATAATGTAGCTGGCAAAAATATTGCCCATGGTGCTATCTTCCCAACCCGGACAAACAATAGGGATACC
>JBBQPX010000280.1:0-4604 GCA_038216775.1 Chitinophagales bacterium | reverse complement strand
GTTCAGCAAACCCTGCAACTAATACTAAAAAATCAGCAGCACTGGCCAACACAACCATTACGGTACCGTTGCTTATTTGTGTTGGCCAGTGCTGCTGTTTTTTTAGTATTAGTTGCAGGGTTTGCTGAACGGCAACAATTTCTTCCTGCGTCTTGAGTGGCGTGCTGAAGTTAATCTTCATCTGCTCGCTACCATGCGATGTGCTGCATTGGTCTAGCTTGCCAAACACAGAAATCTCTTCCCCATTGTTAAACATTAAAAGGTCGGCAAGCGTGGTTTTGTCTATATCCATATACCCGGAAAAAAGTTATCTGTTAAATGTTAATCGTTGTCCTTTTGTGGATTCATTAAAGGTTCCGTTATTGTAAACAAGGTTGCCATTAACGAATGTACTTTGTATAGATGCAGGAAATGTAAAATTCACCAAAGGACTCCAGCCACATTTGTATAAAATGTTTTCTTTTGTAACAGTTGAACGTAATTGGTTGTTCACTACGACGAGGTCGGCAAAGTATCCTTCCCGTATATAACCCCGGTTTTCTATCTGAAAACAGTCGGCAACGGCATGGCTCATTTTTTCTGCAATTTTTTCTAGGCTTATTCTGCCTAGTCTGTAATAATGCAGCATTAGTAGTAATGGGTGTTGTACCAGCGGAAGCCCGGCATGTGCCTGCTCATAGCTTCCTTGCTTTTCTTCCCAAGTATGCGGCGCATGGTCAGTGGCAATCACATCCAATCTATCATCCAGCAACGCTGCCCAAAGTGCTTCTTTATTATTGGGTGATTTTATAGCAGGGTTACATTTTATTTTATACCCTAGCTCTGCATAATCATCAGCTGTAAAATGTAAATGATGTACGCAAACTTCGGCAGTTATTCTCTTTTCTTTAAGTGGCATCATGTTGCCAAAAAGCTGCAATTCTTTTTCGGTGCTGATGTGCAGTATATGCAGGCGGCTATTATATTTCTGGGCAAACTTTATGGCAATTAAGGAAGATTCAAAACAGGCTTCAGCATCCCTTATTAACGGATGATCAGCAGCAGACAATTCGCCCTTTTCTTTTTTAAGCCTTTCGTAGTTTGCCTTTATAATACGCTCATCTTCGCAATGCGTTGCAATCAGCATTTCGCTTTCTCTAAAAACTTTATCAAGCGCACTATGGCTATCAACCAGCATATTGCCAGTGCTGGCACCCATAAATATTTTTACGCCGCAAACAGTTCGTTTATGATCGTTCATTTTTAGTACTTCATCAGCATTGTTATTGCTGGTGCCCATAAAAAATGAATAATTGGCCAGTGATGTGTTGGCTGCAATGGAATATTTATCTTCCAGCAATTGCGGGGTTAAGGCATTGGGTACCGTGTTGGGCATTTCCATAAAACTGGTAACACCACCTGCTACAGCAGCTTTACTTTCGGAGTAAATGGTGGCTTTGTGGGTAAGACCGGGCTCTCTAAAATGCACCTGGTCGTCTATAACGCCAGGAAAAAGATGCTTTCCCTCACCGTTTATTTCTGTAACCCTTCCCTTTGGATCGATATTGCCGGCAATCTTTTCAATACGTTCATCGTTTATTAATACGTCCAACGATTGAATTTTTCCTTCATTAACCACCTGTATGTTCTTAAAAAGGTATTTTTGCATATCTTGAATAATGTTACCTGTTAAACTAAAATTATCTAATGCAATTTATTAAAAGCTTAGTCAAACTGCTGTTTTTTATTTGTCCTGCGTTTGCAACAGCGCAATCAACATTTTTAATGCCCGGCTCAAAAGATATTCATTTTGTGGACCGCATGGAAATTAAGCAACAAAGAAATACGGATCTCAATTTTTCGTCGGTGAGGCCATTTAACAGAAAGTATATTGTAGAGCAGGTGGAATTTATTGATAGTGCAAGACTTGGCTATATTGACACGGCAACCGGCAGAGATAAATATGCAGAATGGTATGACCAGGCACTTACTGATATAGATGAATATAACCTGAACAGTTTTTTAATGAATAACAGTGAATGGGTTACAGGTTCTAAAAAAGAATTTTTAAGTAAAAAACCAAATTTAAACACATTTTATAAAACGAAGCCAAATTTTCTGGAAGTAAAAACTAATAATTTTTTTCTGGCACTAAACCCGGTTTTTCAATATGTGCAAGGTGTTGAATCTGGTTATAACAAACCTTTGTATTTAAACAGCAAAGGTGTTACTGCAAGAGGAACTATTGGTAAAAAAATAGGATTTTCAACTTACTTAACTGATAATCAGGAAAGAGGACCGCAGTTTTTTCAGCAAAATGTAAATCAATATAGAGCCGTGCCTGGCGTGGGTTTTTACAAACCGTTTAAAACATCTGGTTACGATTATTTTGATGCACGTGGCTATATTACTGTGAGGGCAGGCAATGCCATTGATGTACAATTTGGTTACGATAAAAATTTTATTGGTAACGGATACCGCAGTTTATTTTTAAGCGATTGGGGTAACAGTAATTTGTTTTTAAAACTTAACACCCGCATCTGGAAAATAAATTACCAGAACATATTTATGGAATTGATGCCGCAGTTTAAAAAAACCGGCGACTCCTTACTTGACCGTAAATACGCTGCCATGCACCACCTTAGTATGAACGTAACCAAATGGCTTAATATTGGTTTATTTGAAGGTGTTATTTTTGGCCGCAAAAATCATTTCGATTTTCAGTATTTAAATCCGATTATTTTTTACAGGCATATTGAAGGAACTGTGGGCAGCCCGGACAATGCTGTTGCCGGTTTCGATTTTAAAGCAAACATTGCACACCGTGCACAACTATACGGACAGCTTTTGCTGGATGAATTTGTTTTATCTGAAATTAAAAAGAATAACGGCAGTTGGGTAAATAAATACGGCATACAAGTAGGTTTAAAATATGTTGATGCATTTGGTATTGATAACCTCGACATTCAAATTGAAGCAAACCGTGTAAGACCATTTACTTACACGCATAACGATACCATATCAAACTACACCCATTATAATCAGCCGTTGGCGCATCCGCTAGGCGCTAATTTTCAGGAGTTTTTGGGTATAATTCGCTACCAGCCTGCTCCTAAATGGCATATTTATTTACAGGGTATTTATTATTACAAAGGTTTAGATAGTGCCGGTATAAATTTTGGCGGCAATGTTTTTAGAGATTATACAACACGTACCAAAAATGACGGGTTTAAAATTGGCAGTGGAGATAAAGCAACTGTATTAAACACGCTGTTGCAGGTATCGTACGAAATAAGAGAAAATATATTTTTAGAACTTAGCGGACAATATCGACAGTATAAAACAACAAATATGCCAGCGGCAGTTAATACAACTATGGGTTCTGCCGGAGTTAGAATAAATATGTTTAACCGACGATACGACCTTTAGCTTTCGTAATTATTCAACAGTTAGCGAAAACGAAATTGTACGGGAGTTAATTTTATCAATTACACTGGAGTATTTCAGGTTAACATCCCTGCTATGCAGGTTACCTAATCCCCAACTCATTTTTACTTCGGGCGTTAGTACAAACATGGGAAAATAAAAGTGAAATCCAAGTCCGGCTTCAACGCCATAGTCAAACTTTTTCAACTTTAGCTGTTCTTCGGCATTTTTGGCTTTTGCATTAGATGCAAGATCATACTCCACTTTGCCACCACCCATCATGTACACTTTAAAATTATTAATTCTGTCGCTGCTGAATTTTATCTGCATTGGAATGCTAAGCGAAATGGATTGTGTCTTTTTTTCTGTTATCGGCGTTTCTCCACCAGGCCCATCAGGGTAGGTAACATTATATAGAAAGTTTCTTTCAGTAAATGTAAGATCAACGGGATGGGTTCTAAAATCGAAATGCTCGCCCAATCTTACATTAACAAGCCAAGCCAGGTTAATACCGGTGCTGTTTACACTTTCCACTACAGTTATACTATCGTAAGGAGCCGTTTGCAAAAAAACCGGATGGTGCGTAAAACTGAAATGCGATTTGTTGGTACCGAGGTTTATACCAAAACGAATGAATTTATCATCGTGATCTTCACTGTTTAACTCCTGCCTTAGCTGCGAAAAGCCAATAGCAGGACATAACAAAAATGGTATAACTATATTAATTATTTTTCTCCGCAATAAATACTGCATATTCCTAAGCTCAGTGGTTTAGTGTACGTATTTCTGTATCCCAGTTTGTCCAGAATTACAGTAAAATTTTTCCCTTCGGGAAATTTGTTAATTGATTCGTCGAGGTATTGGTATGCGTTGCGGTTTTTCGAGAATATTTTACCCACATTTGGAGTAATGACTTTCATGTAGAGATTATAAACAACTTTTACAATTGCTGATTTGGGCTTGCTAAATTCCAGTACAACCAATTTACCACCTGGTTTAAGCACCCGTTTTATTTCTGATAAACCCTTTTCAAGGTTTTCGAAATTACGCACCCCAAATGCAACAGTTACGGCATCAAACGAATTGTCGCTAAAGTTTATTGTTTCACAATCTCCATTTAACAATTCTATAGTATTCTGTAAATCAAGCTTTTGTATTTTTTTTCTACCTACATCAAGCATTCCATCACTAATATCAAT
>JBBQPX010000279.1:0-4608 GCA_038216775.1 Chitinophagales bacterium | reverse complement strand
AATGATCCATTAAAGCGCAATGAAAAGGAAAGCTTGCTTTGGAAGGAGGCAGGCCATGATCGCCACATTGAATATTAAGTACATTTTGTAGTAATGGGTCTTTAATAAACCATCCAATTACACGTTTTAATTTAAATAAACCGTATTTCCCCAGATGCCGGGTGCGGTATGGTATAGTTATATTATCCCAAAAGCCGTTCATTTTAGGAATGAGGAATAATTCTTTGCTTACTGTTTTAACAAGCTTCAAATATTTGTGTATTCCCTTTTTTTCGTGAGGAAATTTTTTGGATAAAGAATCGGATAAGTTTTCAATACCCGCAGGCATATCAATACGTTCGTCACCAATCCAACAATGTTCGTATGCATCCTGGTTCATTCTAAAAAAAACCAGGTCGTATGCAATGCCAAATCCTTCGTATAGATAACTTGTTGATTCACCGTTGTCTAAGCCTCCTATATAATGCACTCCTGGGCTAAACCTATGGCCATCAATGTAAAAACTATGGCACCAACCGCCAGGTACATAGTGTTGTTCTATTACAGCAACTTTTTGTCCGGCACGAGCCAGGCACAGCGCAGCAGATAGCCCGCCTGCTCCTGAGCCTATGATTATGGTGTCGAATTCCTTCATTTATATAGTTTTTAAAGCTCCGTGTTTTGTTAAAAGTTTTTAAAATAGAAGTACTCAAATTTAAACTAAAGTTTTAATAATCAAACACTAACAACTTTATTAGACAGATACTATCTTGTTAATGCTGAAGAAAGTTGTGAACAAAAAAAGATTATGGCATGGTTTTGGAATTTGCCTAGCCGAAATCCAGCGATGGAACTTCAATAAAAAAATTTAAAAATTTAAAATCTACTATTATGTCTGAAACAAATTTCCCAACGCCATCTGCACAGGCTACATCGGGTAAAAGTTACAAAAACGCCATAATCGGTGTTTTAGCTGCAGGGCTTATTGCTGTATCTGGCTATTTAATTTATGCAAAAAACGATAGCTCGCAGGTTATTCAACAAAAGGAAACTCAAATTGCAAAAGTATCAGATGAAAAAAGTGACGTGCAGGCAAACTTTGATGCATCACTTGCTCGCCTTGATTCTCTATCTACAGTAAATACAGGTTTGGAAGGTAAGTTGACTGAAAGAAACGATGAAATTGCAAAAGTAAAAACGGAGATACGCAGCATTTTAAATAAGAAAAATGCCACAGCCGCAGAACTTGGCAGAGCAAAAACATTGATTGCTTCTTTAAATGATAAAATTGCTTCAATGGAAATGGATATTGCTCAATTAAAGCAGGATAATCAAATGCTTAATAACGATAACGTTGTTTTAAAGCAAGAGAAAGAAGTGCTTAAGACAAATCTTACAGCAACCACAGCGGTTAAGCAAGAACTGGAAAAAAAGGTTGATGTAGCTTCTACATTAAATGCAAGCAATATCATCATTACTCCAATAAACGTAAAAAAATCAGGAAAAGAAAAAGTATCTACTACTGCAAAAAGAGTTGATAAAATCGTTGTAAACTTTGATGTTGACAATAGAATTGTTCAGCCCGGTACTACTGATGTCTATGTATTAGTGTTAGGGCCTGATGGTAAACCTGTAACTACTGGTTCAGAAACTTTTACAACAAGAGATGATGAAACTTTAGGGTATACCGCAAAAGTTTCAGTTGATTTAGAAACAGCAAAAAAGAAAAATGTACAGTTTGCATTTGCACCGGGTACAAGTTTTACCCAGGGTAATTATACTATACAAATTTATCAAAATGGATTTTTAATTGGACAAGGAACTAAAGAATTGAAAAAAGGCGGCTTATTCAGCTAAACTCCTATCTTGGTTTTAACATATAATTACACGCCGTGTAATTCAAAAAGCTACTCGAATATTAATTCAGGTAGCTTTTTTGCTTTTATTAGAACAGATATTTCCTATTGCCAATTTAACCCAGATATAAAACTATATTTTTTTTAATTTTGCGTTTTACATTATGAAAAGAAACATTAAAACTATTGCCATTATTGGTGGTGGGCCATCAGGCTGCTCGATAGCAACCTTGTTAAAAAGAAGAGGATTTAAAGTTGCTGTATTTTATTTGGATAAGCGACCCGAAATTATTGTAGGTGAATCTTTAGTTCCGGCCATTATCCCTTTTCTCCGTAAGTTAGGTGTAGAGGATGAAGTAAAATCCTACAGTACCTATAAACCAGGTGCTTCAGTTTGGCTAAATAAAGATGAAGAAGCTACATCGCCGTTCAGCTATGGTGGTGGCGGGCTGCCACATTATGCCTATAACGTGCCTCGTGTAAAATTTGATAAAACTATTTTTGATCTTGCTGTACGGGAGGGCGTAACATTTTTCAATTATAATGCCCAGTTGGAACGGGTGGGCGATGGAGATGAGTTGAAATTGAGCGACAGCACAATTATCGCAATTGGTGATTTCTTTAATGGACAGCCAGATCTTATAGTGGATACAAGTGGACGTTCACGTACTATTTCACGACTGCTTAATATTCCTACTAAAGCAGGCAGCAGAAAAGATATTGCAGTATTTGCACACCTTAGCGGAGCCGAAAAAATTGAACCGTACAATATACATTTACATCGTTTAGAAAAAGGGTGGACTTGGCGAATACCTCTGCCTGACCGCATATCGGTAGGCGTTGTTATAGACCCAGAACACTTAAAACAATTTGGTGCCACAAAGGAAGAGCAGTATGATAATTTTTTGAAATCGGATGAAACACTTCAAAAATTTACAGCCAACGCAAAGAGAGAGACCGGTGTAGCGCAGTATAATAACTATCAGCTTATATCTCAAAAAATGTATGGTAAAAACTGGCTTTTAACCGGCGATGCCGGAGGTTTTCTGGATCCTATCTTTTCCTCTGGATTATTTTTAGCCATAAAAGGTTCTTTTGCAGCAGCTGATGCCATCATAGAAGGTAGCGATGCAGCATTTAAGAAGTATCAAAGATATCAATTGTACGAATTATCAATTTGGCAAAAATTAGTTGATACCTGGTATAGCGGCAGCCTCTTTACTTTATTTAAAGTAGGTGAAGATAGAATGGATACTGCACTTGGCAGATTTCTTGGCCCACATATGCAACGCCATTTAACTCGTATTTTTTCGGGAGAAGCTGTATATAAAAATTATAGTCGTGGTTTTTTGAGGTTTGTACTAGGGCCAATGATAACCTTAATGAAAGTGGGACGTTTACACAATCGGAAAATCAGCGACTTGGCAATTAAGTAACATTCTAGTTAGTTATTTCATCTCCCAGCAAATTACCATTGCACCAAATAAAACATTATTTCACTATTTCAGGTATATGCAAACGCCTTTGTATTTTTAGCAATATATTAAAAACTTAACCGCTTATTACACTCATCAGCCATATTTACCGTTCATCAAAATAAGATATTTTCATTTTTACATAACTTTTATTATAATAACCTACTTCCAGTAGGGGTTTCAGCGATTTTGAAGGTATTACCAATTGCATATTACCAATAAATGCTTAGTACTTTGTTTTGCATAGTACTGTTTTAATGGTATCTTTGTTTTATCAAAGTAAGCAAATAACATAAACAGCCGAAATGATAATCGTTAAAACATTTAATTAAAAGTCATGAAAAAGCAAACAACAACTCAATTTTTACCAATAGGTAAAAATGAAACAGCAAAATTAACAACCATTGTAAACGAAAGTATAGCTTTAGGATTTGATCAGGCTAAAACTTTTACCAATGCTGATATTTGGAATATTCAGCGCCGCGGCAGAACTATGTTACAAAGAAGAAGCTTTTTTTAATAAAGTCAGTTAAATAGTTAGAATTTGAGTAAATTCTAAAAAGCCTTGAGCAAGAATTCAGGGCTTTTTTGTGAATATGCTTATCTTTTAGAAAAATAGTAACAATTTATCGCGTTTTATTTTTTTGTAAAAGTTAAAAAACCCTATTTTTGCAACCCAAATAAGAGTACACTCCTCCTTAGCTCAGTTGGTTAGAGCATCTGACTGTTAATCAGAGGGTCGCCCGTTCAAGTCGGGCAGGGGGAGCAAAACTGACAAAGCCTCGAAGTAATTCGGGGCTTTTGTATTTAGGTAATGTACTGAAAAATAGTTGGTGATTTTTTTCTAAAAAACGCCATTGAGATAGATTATCGGATAGCCGAATAGCTAAGAAAACTCAAAGCCAACATTTTTTGTACGCAATTCCAAATCGACAAAAAGTTTAGTGAAACGACTTTCACATAGCTTTAATTAAAATCAATGCCACATTCAATTACAGTCGATTTTATCAATTATTTTTCAGTATTATACCTGTGTTTAGATTAATACTGATTTTGTAAAAAATTTGGCAGCTTCAACAAATATTTACTTTTCTATTTTCAAAAAAAAGTCCCCCGACAAATGTCGGGGGACTTTGTATAACTGTGATAGTTATCGCTTATTGTATCACCAATCTACACATAGCTAACCTGTTTCCATTGACATCGCCAATTTCAACCCAGTATAAGCCTTTTCCGTATGCACTCATGTTAACAGGCATTCTGTCGTAAGGACGGCCAATGCTGTACAATTGAGTATA
>JBBQPX010000278.1:0-4623 GCA_038216775.1 Chitinophagales bacterium | reverse complement strand
TAACCGTTCTACCGTTGATGATATATATAAGCTAATTAAGGCGGATTTAACTACTGCCACAGGTTATTTAAGCGCTGCCAAATTTCCACAAATAACTGCAGCTAATACTGGCAAAGTAAATAAATGGGTAGCAATGGGTTTGCTTGCAAAAGTTTACCTCACCTTAAATGAAAAAGCATTGGCGATACCCATATTACAGGATGTGATTACATTCAGCGGATACGCATTGCAATCAAGTTATTTAAATGTTTTTTCGATAGACAACGAGATGAACAGTGAGATTATGTTTACGGTGCGTTACAAAGCCGGAAATCTTGGTTTAGGATCTAGTTTCGGAAATAATTTTGCGCCACTTGGGAGCGCTGCATTAGTAATTAATGGATCTGGACAGGGATTAAATTACCCTACCAATGATATTGACACTGCACTCACAACTTCAGATGCAAGAAAAACAGTTGCTATGGCATCTTTTGGTGCTACCAAGCTATTGTATGTAAAAAAATATCTAACACCGGTGGCTACAGCATTTGATGGCGAAAGCGATTGGCCAATATTACGTTATGCCGATATTATTTTAATGATGGCTGAAGCACAGGGTTTCACTCCGTCGAGCATTGGACTTATCAACCAGGTTAGGGTACGTACCGGATTAGGTGCTTTGCCTGCCACGGTGAATTCAGTACCAACTTTTGAAAAAGCATTATCTGATGAAAGAAGATTTGAATTTGCATTTGAAAACCAACGTTGGTTTGATCTAGTGCGTTTCAATAAAACAATGACAACAATTACAGCAGAACAGACGATAAAAGATCATTTTGCCAAAGAGTTTGCAAGTCATTACTCGCAGTATAATCCAGTTGTACCGTTGGCTACATTGCAGTCTTACGTTACAGCTAACAAATTATTGTTACCAATTCCGCAGCACGAAATTGATACCAATTCACAATTAGTGATTGCGCAAAACCCTGGTTATTGATTAATGGTGGAAGAGATATATCGGGATATGATGAGGATTAAATTTTAAATACAAATTGAGCTATATGAAAAGAATATTGCTTTTATTTCTTGTGATGATGAAGTTGCCGGCATTTGCACAACTCCCGCAGTTATACATGGTGCCTGCGGCTAAAGTGGCGGCAGTTAAAAAAAATGCAATCAACGATAAAGTGATAGCCAATAATATTAAAACACTATCCAAACAAGCTGACAAATTATTGCCCTTAAAATTTGGTACTGTAATGGATAAGAACACAGCGCCGCCATGTGGTAATATGCACGAGTACCTTAGTATGGCAAAGTATTTTTGGCCAGACCCTACGAAGCCAGATGGCAAACCCTATATAAGAAAAGATGGCCAAAAGAATCCTGCAAATGATTTAATAAGCGATGATAAAAATTTTGATAAATTAATAAGTGCAATACATACTTTATCCTGGGCTTATTATTTTACTGATGATGAAAAATACGCCGAAAAAAGTATTAATCTCATTCGCATGTGGTTTGTTGATACAGCAACATATATGCTTCCAAACCTAAACCATGCGCAGGTACGCACCGGTATTGATACAGGTAACAAAAGTGGAATAATTGATACACACTTATTGCCACAGGTGTTAGATGCTGTTGGCTTATTGAAGGCTTCAGCACAATGGAAAATGCCCGATGAAGTTGCTGTAAAAAAATGGTTTTTTAACTATTTAAAATGGATGCAAACCAGCAAAAATGGCAAGAGTGAAGCCGAAGCGAAAAACAACCACGGTACATTTTATGATATGCAGATTGTAACCATAGCACTTTTTTGCGGCGAAAATGCTACTGCAGAAAAAATGCTTCAAAGTGATTTTGCAAGATTGGCTTACCAAATTGAACCCGACGGAAAACAACCATTAGAGCTTGAGCGAACCTTGGCATTAAGTTACTCAACTTTTAACCTGGAGGCGTGGAGTTTTTTGGCTACAGCAGCCGAAACAAAAGGTATTGATTTATGGCATTACCAAACTGCCGATGGACGCAGTATTCAAAAAGCAATTGATTATCTATTGCCATTTGTGGTAGAAGGAAAAAAGTGGGAATACCAACAGATTAATAATTATAAAGCCAACGATTTTTACCGTTTATTGTTAATTGCTGCGGATAAATTTAAGGATGAAAAATACACACAGTTCGCACAAAAAATAAAAGACAGCAACAAAGATGTTTTTACAAGACTTTTTTTTGAATAAATAAATTAAACAGAAATGAAAAAAATATGGTCAATGATGCTTTGCATCATAATCTCTTTAAATACTTTCTCCCAAGATGCTGCAGATTCTGCTTATAAGCCGGTGGATTATCCATCTGGCTTTACAGCACAATTGAATGTTGTTTACACCAAGGTAAAAGACTGGGAAGGAAAAATGGATGTTTACATGCCTGCCAAAGACAAAGGACCAACCCCCATTGTTATTAACATACATGGGGGTGGATGGAACCATGGCGTTAAAGAATCTCAAACCGGGTTTAGTACTTTTTTTAAAATTGGGTTTGCAGTGGCTAATATTGAATATCGCTTAACGCCACAGGCCACAGCACCCGCTGCAATTGAGGATACAAGGTGTGCACTTATTTATTTAATTAAAAATGCAAAAGAATTAAATATTGATGTAAACAGAATTGTTATCATGGGCGGTAGCTCCGGTGGGCACCTTGCATTGATGGGAGGGTTACTTGCCAACAATCATATTTTTGATACCAACTGCAAAGGCGTTGAAAATATTAAAGTGGCAGCTATCATTGATAAATATGGCATTACCGATGTGTGGGATTGGGGTTATGGAAAAGACCTTACCAGCAAATCAGCAACACGCTGGCTGGGCGATAAAGCTAAAGACGAAAAATTTGCGGCATCAGTTTCTCCAATTACGTATGTAACAAAAGATAGCCCGCCTACTTTTATTGTACATGGCGATGCAGACCCAACAGTGCCATACCAGCAATCAGTTAAGCTGCATGATAAACTTGTGGCTGCTGGCGTACAAACAGAATTTATAACGGTGCCGGGCGGTCAACATGGTAAGTTTGAAAAAGAAAAAAACAGCGAGATTAATAAAGCTATTATTAAATTCATCAAATCAACACCTGCATTTAATGGAAAGTAAATTTATCATAAAAGGGTTATCAGTACTGGCGTTGATGTTGCTGAATATAATGTGCAGTAAAAAATCAACCATAACAACACCCACAACAGTTCCTCCAACACAATCAAATGCATTGCTGCTGAAAGCTGATGGGCCAGGTAATACATACGAACTGATTAATAGTAAACTGGCGCCAGGTTTTGATGCAGTTGAAAATCCCGAATGCATCCATCCTTCTTTCGGAAGGCATATCGCAGAAGTTTGGGATGCTGATTTGAATACAAATGTTTTTGAATTTTATAGCCATGTGGCGGAAGATAATGACAGGTGTACTGCATTTGACAGGCAGCGGATAGAAATTAAAACTTACGATCAATCGCCTGCCAACCTTATTGGTACTCTAGGCGAAACGATAACATACAAATGGAAATTTAGGATGGCACCGGGTTTTAAGCCTTCAACAAGCTTTACACATATTCACCAGATAAAACCGGTAAATGGAGATGATGGTACGCCATTATTTACATTAACTGCCAGAAAAGGAACACCAAATAAACTGGAACTAATTCATGATAATATTACAAAAGTTGCCACGGTGGATTTGTCTCTTTTTACAGGTGTATGGGTAGAAGCAACGGAGACAATAAAAGTTGGTGCAAACGGAACTTATTCGATGGTAATAAAAAAAACAGCCGATGGTAGTACCATACTAAATTATAGTAACAATAATATCATGACCATCAGGCCAACCAATGATTTCATCAGACCTAAGTGGGGAATTTACAGAAGCCTTAATACGCCTTCTGATTTGAGAGACGATAGCATTAGGTTTGATTCTTTTAGTATTGAAGAAATCAAATAAGTAAAAATCCTTGTTTCATTTTTTTATTACAAGCAATATCAGACTAAGTTTTTAAAAATCAAAAGTTCAGTACAAAAAAATATCCACTCCTAAAACCATTAGAAATATTTTAACGAAACAATCAAGTTTTATGAAAAAAATTATTTTTTTATGTTTGCTTTTGCTGCCTGTGGTTGGTTTTGCCCAAGTAGCAAATGATGGAGATTACAGGTCTGCGAAAACTACGGGAAACTGGAGTGATGTTGATATGTGGGAAACACGAACAGGTGGAATATGGAGTATTACACCCATTGCGCCAACGATGGTAAATGCGGTGTATATACAAAACGGACATACTGTTACTGTTGATGTAGATGTGGCATGTAAAGATTTGCAAATGAATACCGATCCAACAACGCCGGGCCGTTTGGTAATAGGCTTAAATATTTTGTCGGTAAATGGAAAAATGAGAGCATTTACTGGAACCGTTACAACAGGAGCAGGTGCAGACGGTGTGTTTTACAGTTCGCAGGTGAGTGTAACATCCGGATTTTCCAACACAGCGGCTACCACCACTACTGGTGCCATAAGAATTGTTGGTGTAACAAGAACAGTTTTTTTTGCAGGAGAATGGGGAGCAAGCGGATTTTCCGGTGCTGATTTACA
>JBBQPX010000277.1:0-4626 GCA_038216775.1 Chitinophagales bacterium | reverse complement strand
TCAGAAACGGTTAAATCTATTTTTCCGTTTAAAATATCGTAGGCCAAAATTGATTTTCCACCGCTGGCAGCACAGCAATCCCAAACGATCGTATTTACGGTATCCGAATTTTCTTTCTTTAAAAAATCCAGAACTTTTTGGGAATTATAATCCTGAACAATCACTTCTTTGTCAATCTCCAATATGGAATCAATCTTTGTTGCATTAGTTAATGCCAGGCAATCACCATCATATACAGTAAATAAAATACCGGCATCTTGTAATTTTTTAAAAACTACAGGTTTGCTTCCCGACCTTATACGTAAAAACAAATTCGGCTGGTAAAAAAAAGAATACCTGAAAGCCTCAGCGTCAATGCCATTACTTAATTCTTCTGCCCATGGAAATATATCTTCGGTTGTTAAGGCTGCTACCAGCATTTTTTCAGCAAGTGGCTTTGTAATTATTTCATTCCACTCCGGTTTGTGAAACTGCAGAAATTCGCTGCTTTGGGTTTCGCATAAAAATGTGGCAACAATTATTTTTTCTTCAATCGGTAATGCAGGAATGGCTTTGCCGAGGCGATAAAAATTATAACAAAGGCCGGCAATCTGTTTTCTGTCTTTGCTGCCATGTTTTTTATGCGCAGAAAAATATTTTCTTACAAAAACAGCAAAGGGCATATCTCCTTTATAAAAACTGATAATGCTTTTTGCCGTATTTAAATAAGATTGATAACGCATAACAGCAAAAATAAAGCCTGCAGTTTTAATTGCAGGCTTTAATTATTATTCTATAATTTTTTATAGTTCCAGCAAACTCTTAACCGGATCTTTACCAAATAACATCAGCGAAGGATTTTCTAATAATTCTTTTACCCTAACTAAAAAACCAACAGATTCACGGCCATCAATAACACGATGATCATAACTCAACGCAACGTACATCATCGGCTTAATAACCACTTGTCCGTTTACAGCCATGGGGCGTTCCACAATATTGTGCATTCCTAAAATAGCAGACTGGGGAATATTAATAATTGGTGTACTCATCATGGACCCAAAAATACCTCCATTGGTGATGGTAAAAGTTCCGCCGGTCATTTCTTCAATCGTAAGTTTATTGTTTTTTGCTTTGGTTGCCAATTCAACTACGGCTGCTTCTATACCAGCCATGCTTAAACTTTCGGCATTACGTATAACCGGTACTACCAAGCCTTTCGGCGCACTTACCGCAATGGAAATATCACAGAAATCATGGTAAATAATATTCTCTCCATCAATGTAAGCATTTACTGAAGGCCACTCCATCAATGCATAAGTACATGCTTTGGTAAAGAAACTCATAAAGCCAAGATTAACGCCATGAAGCTCCTTAAACTTATCCTTGTATAGTTTACGTATGTTCATGATGGCACTCATATCCACTTCGTTAAAAGTGGTAAGCATGGCAGTTGTATTCTTAGCTTCCACCAAACGCCTGCTTATCGTTTTGCGCAGGTTACTCATTTTTTGTTCACGTTCATTACGCTCAAACAAAACAGTGCCCGGTTTTCTTCCAGGATTGTTTAAAGCTTCCATTACATCCTGCTTCATTATTCTTCCGTTACTGCCCGATGCTGTAACCGATTTTACATCAACTTGTTTATCAGCAATTATGGCTGCGGCAACGGGTGTTGCTTTAATTTCTGTTTCCGGTTTTAGGTTTGAGGTTTGGGGTTGAGCCTCAGTTCCTTTAGAACTTTGCTGCAATTCATCCTTAGCGGGTGCAACCGTTTCGGCAGCTTGCTCTGATCCTCCTTTGGAGGGCGGGGGGGCTTCTGTATCAATTGAACAAACTACATCCCCAATATTAAGCGTATCGCCTTCTTTAGCAATAGTTTTGATTACTCCGGCCTGTTCTGCGTTTAATTCAAAAGTTGCTTTTTCACTTTCCAGTTCTGCAATCACTTCATCTCTTTCGGCATATTCACCATCTTGCTTATGCCATTTTACCAGCGTTACTTCACTAATACTTTCACCAACTGTTGGAACTTTTATTTCAATTGCCATTTATTGTAATTTATAGTTGTGCAAATTTCGGGGAAAATTAAGGATTATTAAAATTGATTTGGGGGAAAGATGAAACGAATTACCAGTATAATGCAAAAAAGCAGGGTTTTATACCGATTGCAATGATTTTAAAAAATTTAGAAAGCAATATTATAACTCGCCGCATATTACAAGCAGTGGCAACTTTTAAATCCCAACTTCAAAATACAATAGATTTAATAATGAGTTTCAGGGGATTGTTTTCTTCTGAATTGCTGCGCCCTTTAGGGAGGTGAACAAAGTTTAGTTGTATTTCGGGCTTTAGCCCATTAATTTATTTGTGGGCTAAAGCCACTCCAAATTTTGCTTCTATCCTGCCCTGAAGGGCAGGGCAATTCATAATACAGATCGCAATGATTTTAAAAACATCAAAAATATATGCATTTAAGGAATTTAAAATAAGTCGAAATTTTTCGAAACTTCAACTGCTTGAAAACATACGGCTTAGCAGAGAGTTATAGAGATTGGATAAAATATATAATCCAATGTCGGCTGCGCCTAATTGAACTATTATTTTGATACCATCGGCATTTACCACTGTAAGATTTATAAAATATTGGCATATTCTATAAATGACATTGGTATAAATTACCTGACTGTGTAAAAAACAAAAACAGCACCGGTAAATGCTGTTCATCAATCCCAAAAAGCTATCGGAAACCGGAAGAAATTATGTTCCCAGGTATGTTCTTAAAAGTTTACACCTTGAGGCGGAACGGAGTTTAGTAATGGCTTTATCCTTTATTTGTCTTACTCTTTCACGGGTAAGATGAAAATGTTCGCCGATATCTTCCAAGCTTAGTGCATGATCTACTCCGATACCAAAAAAGAAACGGATAACGTCCTTTTGACGCTCGGTTAATGTACTTAGCGAACGTTCAATTTCAGTTTTTAGTGAAGCCTTGAATGCAAGTGCATCATCTGTTTTTTCTGCATTGTGATTTATTAAAACATCAATAAGCGTGCTGTCTTCACCATCTGATAAAGGCTGATCCATACTTATATGCCTGGCCGAAACACCTAGTGAGGCCGCCACTTCTTCTGTATCCATATCTAATAAAAAAGCCAGCTCTTCTGGTGTAGGCTCTCTTTCAAACTCCTGCTCCAATTGCGAGTAGGCTTTACTGATACGGTTTGTTAATCCTACTTTATTTAATGGCAAACGTACAATTCGTGATTGCTCTGCCAATGCCTGTAAAATGCTCTGGCGTATCCACCACACTGCGTAAGAAATAAATTTAAAGCCGCGTGTTTCATCAAACCGTTGTGCAGCTTTTATAAGCCCAAGATTACCTTCGTTAATAAGGTCGGGCAGGGTTAGTCCCTGATTTTGATATTGCTTGGCAACGGATACGACAAAACGCAGATTGGCTTTTGTTAATTTTTCTAAAGAAGCCTGACAGCCCTGTTTTATTTTAACGGCCAGTTTTACTTCTTCTTCAGCAGAAATTAATTCTACTTTACCAATTTCCTGCAGATATTTTTCTAAACTTTGACTTTCGCGGTTGGTAATGGACTTAGTAATTTTAAGTTGACGCATGCTCATGAGCCGGATGTTTAATAGTTAAGTAAAGTGGGTCGTCAGGGGTTAACAAAGTGTTAAAAAGGGTAGCAGTTAGTATCGTAATTTAATCTTTTTAAAACATGTAACCAAAAATAAAAAACTAAAACACTGAATTACAGTAGCTTATTTATCATTTTGTTTAATTTTTGACTATCGTAACTAAAACAAAAAAAATGAAATAAATATATAGTTCTGTAATTTATTTTGTTATTATTGCATGGTATCAATGATCTTTAAAAATTAAGAATGAGTAAGAAAGTATTATATACACTTGAATACCCTGTAAGATGCTCTCCGGGGATTTTGTATGAATTTTTGAGAACCCCAGCTGGTATTCAGGAATGGTTTGCTGACAAAGTTGACGAACGCGACGGTCATTTTAGCTTTGGCTGGAATGGTACTGAAGATCAAGCCGAGTTGATAGACAGCGAAGAAGATAAATTTGTTCGTTTTCGTTGGGACTATATGACCAAAGACGAATATTTTGAATGGCGCATTGATAAATCGGAAGTTACCAATCAAACTATTTTGGTAATAAGTGACTTTGCCGAGAAAAAAGAAATTAAAGACCAAAGCCAATTGTGGGAGTACCAGGTTAAGGATTTATTTCATCGCCTCGGAAGTTAATCTTTCAGCACCTCAATTATATCAGTAAAAAGATTATCCAGTAAAGCTGGTACATTATTCCAATGCTGTAAAGGAAATTTAGCCGCAAGTTTTACAAATGATTTCTGTAGGATTAATTTCTCAAGTTCGTTTTTGTTAACCTGTTCTACAGGTATGTAATTATCTGCTTCAAAGTTATGCTGCCATTGATTTTCGTTGATGCAAATAAAAAAACCGGTTGGTAATTTTTCTAAATTTCCGATTATTTTATTTTCAAATTTCTCTTTGTATTTACCGGATAATTGAAGCGTGATGCTGAAAAAATTTCCCCACCAAAACATTGTTCTTATGGCAAAAATATTATCCCCATCAAAGCAACGGGGATCG
>JBBQPX010000276.1:0-4632 GCA_038216775.1 Chitinophagales bacterium | reverse complement strand
CTGTGCTGGATTTGCCTTCCAAAAAAGGCACATGTGCATGTGTTTCGGTATATTCGTCAGTTACACCCAGGTAAAACTCATGTGGTTGCAAAACAAAGCCCTCACCTTCGGGTATATCGAAATGCTCAATTGTATTATGGGCTTTGGCATCCAATTCTTTATTTACATAACGGGCAAGGTGTTTGCCCAAGTGTACATCGTAGCTATTGCTGCCGAGGCACTCCCTGTCGTAAGGCACAATTTTAATAGTGCCTTTTCCTATTTCTTCTAAAATTCTGGTATCGCTTAAAATCATTGTAGGTTAATTTTATCCCTTGATTGGTTATTTTGCATCAGAAAATAACTTATTCGCAAATATTCAATCAAAAATCTGCAATCAAAAATCTAAAATTGATTTATGCCTTTGGTTTATCAACAAAATATTAACGCCCACACTAAAATTGCTGTTTGGCATATTACCGAAGCAGAGGATTTTTTTACAGCACAGGTACCCGTTCAGCGGGAAATAAAGCATTGGCATAAACGCCTGCAACACCTTGCAGGAAGGCTTTTACTAAAAGAAATGTACCCTGATTTTCCTGTTAAAATGATACAGGTGGCCGATACCAAGAAGCCTTTTTTAGCAGATGAACCCTTTCATTTCTCCATTTCGCATTGCGGTGATTATGCTGCGGCTATTGTTAGTAAAACTCACAGAGTTGGTGTAGATGTAGAACTGTTGAATGAAAAAATTGAGCAGATACAGCATAAATTTATGTACGAGGCAGAAGTAGATGTGCTTAATAAACAATGCCTAATGCCGCTTAGGCAGGCTCTCACTTTGTACTGGAGTGTAAAAGAATCAGTATTTAAATGGTGGGGCAGGGGAGCAGTTGATTTTAAAGATGACATTATCATCAAATCAATTACCGGCCAGCCGGAACAAGGCTCTATAAAAGTTTTTTTTAAGGATGAATTTGAGCTGGATGTACAGTATTTATTCTTCAATAATAATTTTCTTACCTGGGTAGTAACAGCTTAACTAGCCTCATCGTCACCATCAGTAGTACCATCTAACAATGGAATATCGCCGATGGAAGCTCCTGCAATACCTTTAACCGAACCGTACATACCGCTGGTGCTTATCAAAACTTTTTCCAATTGTTTTTCACGCTCTTTCCATATTTTTTCCATTTGAATACGCTCCTTTGTAATGCCTTGTTTCATCGCCATAAAACCTTCCATAATGGCTTCCACCTGTCCTCTAAACTCAATACCGGTGAGGTAATCATACAGCATCTGCATTTTATCGCCTTTGCCTTCCTGCGCCTTCTGTGCTTCGTAAACTTTAATAATTCCATTGCGCAGCAAATGAGCAACACTATTTACTTCACCAAAATTGCAAAGCCAAATGCCATCTTTTTCACCAAACCTATCCATATCTTTAGGAAAAGCCTGCGTTACCAAAATAGCCGCATCAGCCGCCTGGTTGCGTTTATCGCTTTTTAGTTTATCTATCCAACTGTTACTCCAAGCTTTTGTGCGCTTACTTTCATAAATTATTTTACCACAAATTGTACCTGCGCTATTGCGGATAATCTGCATGCAGTCTGCACCTTCAACACCTTTACCAACTTCTTCAATAACATCAAAAGGAAAGTTTTCTTTTAGTATTTCTTCCAGTAATATTTCCTGACTTTCGCCCTGTCGCTGCATAGAACTCTGTTCTGCTCTACGTTTCATTTCATCTGCCAGTTTTTTCTGTTCATCAAGTTGTAATTCCAGTTCTTTTAACTTAAGCTGAAAAGAGGTTTCTTTTAAATTATTTTTTTCAGTTTCCTGCTGTCTAACCTGTTCCGTAATTGCCGTTCGCTCTTCCTGAATTTTCTTTTGAAGTGTTATTTCAAATTCAGCTTCCTTATTTTTTAACTGTTGTTCTTTCTGCAGAAATTCCAGTTCTTTTTTTCTTGCTTCTTTTAGCTTTTCTTCAGTTTCAGCGTTGTTATTTTCAAGCATCCGCAGTTTATTTTCAAAGTCAGATGCTATCGATTTTCTTAGCTGTTCATTTATCTCTGTTTCCAGTTTTTGTTTTTCCTGCTGAAGCTTTTGTGCAAATATTTCGTTTTCATTCTTCTTTTTTTCTTCAAATAAAAACTGGTCAGCTTGTAATTTCTTTTTGTCTTCTTCAACCTTAGTTAAAGATTCTTGTAGTTTGTCTTTGTATTGCTGTTGAAATTTTTGCTCTATATCTGCCGCTAAAACATTTTCCACATCTATTAATGTTCCGCAATTGGGGCATTTAATATCGTTTGCCATTATTAATTTTTTTACAAGATAAATAAATTTAAAAAGCTTCCCGTAAAAGAGAAGCTTTGTGCCCGAGACTGGATTCGAACCAGCACGCCCAGTTATAGGCGCCACCACCTCAAGGTGGTGCGTCTACCAATTTCGCCACCCGGGCATTAATTTTAGTTCGCAAATCTAATTGATAAAATACATTTCGCCACAGATTACACGAATTTGCACTGATTTTTGTTTTATTAATAAAGATTTATGTAAGTATATTCTACTTATTCAATACAATTCTGAAAGTAGTCCCTTTTCCTGGTTCGGAGCTCTTTACAAATAATTCGCCTTTATGATACTGTTCAATTATACGCTTACAAAGTGTTAAACCTAAACCCCAGCCTCGTTTCTTGGTGGTAAAGCCTGGCTTAAATACTTTGCTAATATTTTGTTTTGATATTCCTTTACCAGAATCCGTCACATCAACAATTACCTGCGTTGTTTCGTTTTTAATAGTAACGTTCATGCTGCCTTTACCCTCCATGGCATCCAAGCCATTCTTTAATAAATTTTCTATCACCCAATCAAATAAAGGCCCGTTTATCATAGCTTTTACTTCTGTTTCCCCAAAAGTATTTATGCTGAAACTCACTTTATCTGGCGAGCGTCTTTTAATGTAACCAACCATATCTGAAACCTGGGCAACAATATCATTTAATTCCAGCTGGGGTGTGCTTCCTATTTTACCAAAACGGTCGCTCACCAATTTAAGCCGGTCCACATCCTTAATCATTTCGGGTACTATCTTTTCCATGCCAGGCGTTTCCTTTAAAATTTCCATCCAGCCTTGCAAAGAAGTTAGTGGTGTGCCAAGCTGGTGTGCCGTTTCCTTTGCCATGCCAGCCCAAACCTGGTTTTGGGTTGATTTATTGCGGGTGGTAATCGCAATTAAGGTAATTATAATAAAAAGCGCCACAATAAATAACTGCACAAGTGGAAAATATCTAACCTGTTTTAATAAAACAGACTCGCCATAATAAACCTTGTTAGTTTGTAAAGAATCGAATGGGTTTTTCCAAACAATAGGTTTATTAAGTTTTTTGAAGTCATCCAGTTTTTCTGACAAGTAAGAGAAATCCTTGATTTTAACTGAATCGAGATTATAGGAATCCACAATACTATCCTTTTCATTTACTAAAATCATTGGAATGTCTTTACTATTCTCTGTAGAGACTAAACTAACCAGGTTGGATTGAACACTATTAGGGTTCAGTATGTCTTTTGTTGCTTCAACCCATTGCTCAATCTTAATTTTTTCTTCAGCGGCTATCTTTTTTGCCAACTGATTGGAGTAAACAACGGTGCCTGTAACAATAGCAATAGCCAGTAAAGCCAAAACCGTTCGCCAGTTGAGTAAAGAATTAAACATGCAGTAAAAATAAGGAATAACTAAGATGCGGTGCAATTGCACTTGGAGAAATATAGTATGTTTGTGTAAAACACAAATACAGCAATTAGAAATTTCCTGATTAAATAGAAAGCCAAGGCTGGTATTAAAAATGCAAAATCCATCAGTAGCCATTGTTATTTTAAACTGGAATGGTAAAAAATTTCTTGAGAAATTTTTGCCTTCGGTTGTGGCATCAGTTTATGCCAATAAAAGTATTATCGTAGCTGATAATGCTTCTACAGATGATTCTATTACTTTTTTAAAAGCCACATATCCCCAAATATCCATACTTCAAAACCCAACCAATGAAGGCTTTGCAAAGGGTTACAACACTGCTTTAAAGCAGGTTGATGCTGATTATTATGTATTGCTTAACAGCGATGTAGAGGTTGATAAAAATTGGATTGCACCAGTTATAGAATTGATGGAAGCTGATACAGCTATTGCTGTTTGCCAGCCAAAAATACTTGCGTACAGTAACAAGAGCCAATTTGAATATGCAGGCGCCAGCGGTGGCTGGCTTGATAAGTTTGGCTATCCGTTTATGCGGGGCCGTATATTTGATGATTGTGAAATAGATACCGGGCAATATGATGAACCACAGCAATGTTTTTGGGCGAGTGGCGCATCGCTATTTGTGCGCTCAAGAGTTTACCACCAAATGAATGGACTTGATGAATTCTTTTTTGCTCATCAAGAAGAAATAGACCTATGCTGGCGATTGCAATTAGCGGGTTACAAAGTTTTTGTGCAGCCTAAATCTGTAGTTTATCATGTTGGTGGCGGAACATTGCCCAAAGGCAATAGCCGGAAAACGTTTTTAAATTTTCGTAATAATCTAATAATGCTGGCAAAAAATCTGTCGTTGTCGGCCGCTTTGTGGAAAATTCCGGTGCGTATTATGATGGATTCCTTAT
>JBBQPX010000275.1:0-4639 GCA_038216775.1 Chitinophagales bacterium | reverse complement strand
CTGTACTTGATTTCTCTTCGTTTAACATTTTTTCTGTTTTTTAATTGTTGATAATACTTTGTCGAGTTGATTAAATCTTGTTTCCCAGATTTTTCTGAACTGTTCTATCCATTTATCAATCTCTTTCATTTTGTCAACCTCAAGTGAGTAGTAAATTTCTCTACCCTGTTGCTCCTGTTTTACCAGTTCGCATTCTGTGAGTATGCGAAGATGTTTGGAAACAGCTTGCCGGGTGCTATTAAAATTTTCGGCAATGGCGTTCGGCGTCATAGCCTGCGATGCTATTAAAATAATAATTGCCCTTCGTGTAGGGTCTGCTATAGCCTGAAAAATATCCCGCCGCATATTTGTTACATTTTATTTATGAAACTAATCGGTTGCAAATATATGTGCAACTAATTGGTTTCGCAAATATATTTATCGATTTATCGAAAATTTGTTGAACAGAAAAAAAAGTAGCATTTGTTTGGAGTTAGTTTCTTTGTAAGCTTATACACGTCAACAAACTAAAAATTAGCACAACAAATTATTTCGTGCCATCGTCTGCCGATCTATTTTTCTTCAATATTGCAGAAGCAATAAATGTAAAAAATACCAACATAAGTCCTGCTATAATTCCGTATATAACGCTGTTTAATAGTAACGCTAAGCGAGGGGATGATTCTACCTTAATTAATAAATCTTGAATTGCGGTACTATTTGAAACATAGGTTTCAAAAAAAATAAGTTGCATTATAATTTCACACATTACGCTTAAAAAACCCACCCAAAACGCATGTAGCGCATATCTGCCCACACACTTTTTTGCGATAAGATATGCGTAAATTATGTATAGGATCAGCGAAAAGATATAGGTTACTGTTATAAAACTATTAAATACGTCTACAATTCCTAAAACCAAACCAAGTGACGATAATTGAAAGATGAATTTTTTATTTAGCGGTATTTTGGGTTCTGATACATTCCCAAAAACACCGGGATTTGTATTGGTAATAACATCGCCGATTAATGTGCTTGAAAGTTCATCGTGAAATATTTTTTTTGTTTTTATGAATCTAAATATCTGGATGACGAACGGAATGACCAAAAAATAAGAATAAAGCACAGTAATTTTTAAGGTATTTCTCCAAATAGCTTTAAGGAATGATATTTGAAACCCATCCTTATCAGTTATTTGTATTTTCATCCACACCTTACCAAAAGTGCCGCGATAACGTGAAGATTCCATAATAGCACTATAAAAAATAACCATAAAGAAAAAACAAATAGAGGTATACAATCCGTAAGGATCATCTTTATCAACGTCCAATCCAATTATTAAAAAAACAACAGCAAGAACAAGTAATAAAGGAATAATTGTAACAATACAATCGAGCAAAAGAGCAATGGCACGCCTTGTTAAAGAAGTTCTGTAATATTTTTTTCGCCAGTTTAAAGCAATGGGCACAAATACATGGTCATCAAGCAATGATGTTGACTGGCCAGCCACTGCTATATCACCTGTATATTTGTCTGGGTCCATAACCTGGAGTTATAAAGTTTCTTTAGAATTACTAGCTTCTTCATCTAATGGTCTCACATCAACTATTATTTGTTCCACAGCATAATATTTAGTGATTGCTTCTTTTAGTTCTTTTGCCACCACTGTAAAAGCATCATCGGCCTCCCAAAAATTTTTATTTAAAAGCGGCTGTTTGTTGGTAGGTAAAATGGGCAACACGCCAAAAAACGGTTCTTGCCAAAGGAAATTACGAACAAGTATTGCCAGCAAAACAGTTTGCCGGTTATTATAACGGATAATTACTTTTTCAATACGCTCTACCGTTTCATCATCACCAATAAAATCACCACTGCCAAAGGCTAGCACCATATCGGCCTGATAAAGAATTTCCCGATATTTATTAACGTCTTCACCGGCAGGTATTGAATAATCGCTGTAAATTTCAATAGCTGGCCTTGTATTACGGATAAACTGTTTTAAAAATTTATGAACATTTTTGCAGGCTTCCACATCCCGGGGTTCAGGCGAAGCAAGAAAATAGATTATTATTTTCTCTTTTTTCTTTACAGCAGTTTCATCAATAACTGTAGTCATTAAAAAATATAGATTGGTAAAATTGAAATTTAAAAGCTCTGTTAAATATACTCAATAATGTTAAAGCATTGTACAAAACAATGTTTTTTTACTATCTTTTCGGCCGGTATGGAACTGCATTAGCAAGCACACTGCCAAAATAGCTCCGGTGATTATTTAATCCGCTATTAGGCATAAGTTATCTTTACAGCATTTTACATACCAACAGAATAGACAGAAAATTCCGGACAAAATAATTTATATTGTAAAGAAATTGCTTGATGAAAAATACTGGAACAGTCGTTGCTACTTTCGGAGTTATACTTATAGCCATATCATCCTGTAATAATGGTTTTAATACAGTGCCAGACGGAGGAGAGCCCTGTATTTATAACGATAAAATCTATGCAGCCAAATTAATTAAGATTATCGAAATTAATCCTGAAGAATATGATGCCGAGTTTATACTGCAAGCAACCCGTGATTTGAAAGGGAGGGATACCGTTTATTATTCTAACTTAAATAACAAAAATTATATTTCTAAAAAGGAAAAACCTGTGGATAGTCTGGTTATTGGAGCACAATATGTCTACAAGTTTAAAAAGATAATAACCGGTCACTGCAATCCAACTATTGAGTTTTTAAGGCTTGAGATTTTTCCGGATAAATAATCAATTGAAATTTTAAAATAAGAGCAAATATTAGGCGCTTTAGCAACAGAGAAAATAGCAGCAAGTAGAACAAATAATACATGCTTTTATCGTTTGGTAAGCCGTAAAAATTCTGCGTGGCTCATTTTATTGTGCTTACCTTTTACAAAATGGTTGAGTGCTGTAATAATTTCTGCAATAAGCTGTGCATCTTTGGGCGTAAGATTATGGGAAATGGTGCTTTCTCTCACTTTCCATTTTATGGCTTTTTTAGATTGGGTATGCTGCAGATATGGGTAATCATTCTCAAACACAATAAACCCTTTGCTGCCATATACTTTAATACGCATTATCTGGTTACTTTCGTACAGTTTTTCTGCTTGTAAAGTAAATGTGGTGCTGCCGTATTTTATGTTTATTTCCCAATCCATTAGTTTACTATCTCGGGCACATTATCGTAATAAACTTCCTCTTCGGGTTTATCATCGTTCCAAAATTGCTGTTTAACAGTATGTACATGCAGTTTACTGTTATCAAACTGGTAAGATGCGATTTTAATAATTTCATCATCACTTAAATTTTTATCAAGCCACCTATCTGCAAGGGCGGGCGGCAATATAGTTGGCTGCCGATTTTTTACATTGTGTACCTGCGCCATTATGTTGCCAGCACCTGCTGTGCAAATAGTAAAGGTATCTATCCAGTTATCTTTATCATGGTCGAACCAGGGCGAATATATGCCGGCAAAATAAAAAACGGTTGCATCAGGTACTGTAACAAAAAAGGGAATCTTATCCATCGCCTTTAATGGCTGCCCTTTTTTACCAATTTTAGGTACGTGCATAAATTCGTAAAAGCCGGTGGATGGTACAAGGCACCGGTACTTACGTGCTGCGGTACTGAATGATTTTTTATGGAGCACTTCGCTGCCAATGGCATTATATGTGGGGAATTTATAGCGAAACTGGTTGGCCTCATCTCTTGTTTTTAACCACGGCGGTATTAACCCCCACTCTGCCGGCGTAGCATCCCATTTACCAAAATCATCAACTTTCAATATGGGCCATACCGTATAATCAAAACAGCGCTTTACAGGCTGATAAAATAATTTAGCAGCCGTAAGGTCTTTAATCATCTTTTGCTCATTCTTAAATCTAAGGTAATCATCCATGGAAACCTTTACTCCATTTATATAGCACATAAAAGATAATTTAGGTTGGTGTAAATATACTAACAATCTTAGCATTGAGGACTAAAAAACTATGATATCCCATTTACTCACAACAAATTATTACCATTTTTAGTAAATGTGTATTAAGGTTTTGAATAGCTATTTGGGCACGCTGGGATTATATACTTATCCGAAAAAGCGGGATTTTTTTAAAATGTGGATTTGAAAGTTGGCCAATGTTGCAGAACTGAAAAAACGCAATGATCTTGTGCGTCAGCTTTTTGGTTAATAACAACCAGTGCGTTTTTCGGCAGTTTTCTTTATCGGCCTTACTACCCAAGTAAAATAAAATTTAAACAATGTAAACACCGTTGTTACATATGCTACCAAAAACGGGCAGTTGGCATGTAGTGTTAACAGGTATTTTTTTGCCGTTCTATTGTTGTAAAAAAAAGTGTTTCAGCAATAGGATTTATCAGCCTATCTCTCGTTTTTATTAAAGTACAAAATCCTTGCTGGCGCAAAATTCTTATTTTTTCACTCCAATAATCAGCGCTGCGCTTCCGGCTTTGGTATTACAAGTAAGCTTACCTACAGGCATGTTATTTATTGTTAAAACATAGGCTGTTTCGTCGGCTATTTCTCCGGATATTTTTTCAACTTTTGCATTTGTGCTAGGTTTATTAAAATTAGCGGGGAGTGCTATAAATGCTTCAGTTACTATATTGGTTATTGAAAACTCTG
>JBBQPX010000274.1:0-4642 GCA_038216775.1 Chitinophagales bacterium | reverse complement strand
ATATTGCAAAAGCGCAATAATTTCATTGTAAATATATCCCCCGCTTAAGCCTAGTTTTATACCAAAAACATCATGCAAAAATTCGACGTTGTTATTTGCGGTGCTGGCCCGGCGGGCATTACGGCAGCATTGGCTATGGGTAAGTCGGGTTTAAAGGTTGCCATGCTGGATAAGGCAGTTTTCCCCAGAGATAAAACCTGCGGCGATGCCATTGCGCCATACATACCAAAAGTATTGGCAACAATTGACCCATCGTATGCTATTGCATTTGAAAATTTCGAGAAAAAAACAGTTGTAAATAAATGCCGCATTGTGGCGCCAAACGAAAAAATATTGGATATTAAATATCCAGAAAATGGCTACATAAGCAGAAGAATGGATTTTGATAATTTTCTTTTTGGCCTTACAGCTGCTTTACCCAATCTTACAGTTTTTGAAAATACGATGGTAAAAGATGTGCATGTGGCTGAAGACTGTGTAACTATACATACCAATACAGAACTGATTATTGAAGCAAAAATTATACTGAGTTGCGATGGTGCAAACAGTGTAACCAATAAAAAACTAACGGCTGTAAAAACGATGCTCAATCATCACTCGGGCGCCGTAAGAGCTTATTACAACAATGTAAGTGGTATTGTAGCAGGCGCATTTGAGTTGCATTTTATTAAGGATATCAATCCCGGATATTTCTGGATTTTTCCGCTTGCAGATAATATGGTAAACGTTGGGCTGGGAATGCTATCAAGCCAGATATCATCTAAAAAGATAAATCTGCGACATGAAATGCAGCGTATAATTGAAACCAATACCTATATAAAAGAACGTTTTAAAAATGCTACGTTAACCAGCGAAATAAAAGGCTTTGGGTTACCATTGGGTTCCCGGAAGGTACAGATATCCGGCAATCGTTTTATGCTTTGCGGAGATGCAGCTTCACTTATAGACCCGGTAACAGGCGAAGGTATTGGCCAGGCAATGGTTTCGGGCAGGTACGCAGGTTGGCAGGCAATTGAATGTTTTAAGGAAAACAATTTTACCGAAGCTTTTATTAAAGCTTACGATAAAAAACTCTACGACAAATTTTGGAAAAAGCATCGCAATAGTTCCGCCATTCAAAAATTAATACACTATTGTCCATCGTCTTTAAACCTTGCTGCAAACTTGGCCTCAAAATCAAAATACTTACACGCTATTATTGAAAAATATATCGTGTAAGCATTTTATAGAACATTATTTTACAGCAAGCAATTCTACTTGCTCAATAACAGGATCGCTTGCAAGTAATGCTGATGCATTTGCCATTAAGGCTGCGGCAATTTGCCCGGCCAAATGAGCCTGCCTGCCTTGCTCTGTTTCAAAAGTATCAAATATTCCAAATGTTGATGGGCCTATTTTTAAAGCATACCATCTTACGGTATCTGGTTCAGCTTCGGCCAGCGGCAAAGCCGATTTTAAAAATTCCAATACTTCATTTTCTTTACCAGGCTTGGCTTCTACTCTTGCCAGTAATGCAAACTTTTCCATAATTTATTTTTTATTAAGTGAGAAATTCAGATTCAAAGGAGTATACAGGTTGTACTAACAAAACTATTAACGAAAATTATCGCTTGTAGGTTCGCAGAAATTTCTAACAGCCAGATTATAATATTGTTTGAAAAGGGTAAATGAAAGAAATGTACTTATACAGACTTCAACCAACCGGTAATGCTCATTCTGCTACGGTTGGTAATAACAACTTCGTGTTCGGTTTCGTCGCTTTTAAAAAGCACAGCAGTTTGGGACTGTGGTTGAATTTGTTGCATGGTATTATTTTCGTAAATCTGCAGCTGACCGCCATCATTGGACAGCCAGTCTTTATTTAAGTAGGAAATTAGTGAATATTTTCTGTTACTATTATTCTTAAATTGATCTTTATGGCGTTTATAAAAGCTGCCTTCTTCATAAACTGCATAATGGAATTCGTACGCATTAATACCGGCGTAGCATGTTCTGTTTAAATGCTCAATAAAATCTTCAGTTAACTTTAAAAACTCCTGCTCAAAAACGTTATCATGCTTTTTATCCAGCCAGTAAATTTTATCGGTTCTGTGCTTTTGATCTGCATCTTTAATTTTTTCATTTCCAATACCTGCGCTTGTCATCAGGTTATCATGCTGAAGTTGATGAATATTTTGGAGTAGTCCTGCAGCTAATTTTTCAGAAAGGAAGAAAGGTGCAATACCAACTTTATCAGCCAGATAGCTTTCTATTAAAACATCAAATTGTTCGCTCATTTATTACGTTGAACCGTGTAAATTAAGACTTTAAGCTGCCAATCAGCAATTTATTTCTTGGGGAAAATCTTGTAATCATTTGTGTAAATTACACCTCTTTAATATTTAAAACAGTTTCACATAAATACGTAAAATAGGGTAGGCATGATAATTGTTTCTACTTAAACATTACTATCCTCCGGACTAATTAAAATTTAAGAAACGAGGCTGGTTCACCAAAAAATAATAATTATGAAAAAAGTATTTTGCATTCTGTCCATCGCATTTGCGGTTTCAGTTGCTTCCTGCAACAATTCTGGCGAAAAAAAGGATGACACAAAAGAAGTGAAGGTTACTAAACCAGCAGAAAAATCGACAACAATAGAGATACCTTTACCGCCGCCGCCGCCAAAAATTGAAATAAAATTACCTCCGCCGCCACCACCACCACCACTTCCTAAGTTTAAAAAACATTAGTAAGTAGTTTATCAACAGTTACAGATTCTTTAGAATTATAAATTAACTTACTGGCATCAATTATCAATGAAATGATATTTGATGCCAGTTTGTATTTTGAGGCATATTTAGAAAAAATAATTCTATTTGAGTTTATGGATAATTTTAAGATAGTTATTTTATTGATGGCAATTGTAATTGGACTTACAGCATTTGTGAACAAAAGAAAAATGCCATTACCAGTAATATTTGTATTTGCAGGGCTTATCATAGGTTTTGTTCCACAATTGCCTAATCTCGCATTAGATCCCGAAGTGGTTTTTATAATCATGCTTCCGCCGTTATTATACGATGCTGCTTTTAAAACATCGTGGCTCGATTTTAAAACATCCATCCGGCCTATATCTGCCTTGGCAATTACCTTGGTTTTATTTACAACAATGGCGGTGGCTGTAACAGCTCACTACATGATTCCAGGTTTTACCTGGCCGCTGGCTTTTGTACTTGGGGCGGTAGTTTCTCCGCCGGATGCAGTTGCGGCATCAGGCATAATAAAGGGCTTAGGCCTTAATAAAAGAGTGATAACTATTTTAGAAGGCGAAAGCCTAGTAAACGATGCATCGGCACTGATTACCTACCGCTATGCTGTGTTGGCAGTTACAACCGGCACCTTTGTATTTTGGCAGGCTGGCCTTCAATTTTTGCTGGTTGCAGGCGTTGGTATTGCCATAGGTATTGCAGTTGGTTTTTTATTTGTGTTGGCTCATAAAAAAGTAAATAACAATCCGGTTGTTGAAACCAGTCTTACACTGCTGGCTCCATTTATTTCTTACTTGGTGGCTGAGCATTTTCATATGTCGGGCGTACTGGCAGTTGTTACAACCGGTTTGTTGATAGCCCGTAAATCGCCGGAAATCTTTTCGTCGCAAGCAAGAATGAGAACCCGTGTTGTTTGGGATACTATTGTGTTTCTGCTGCATGGTTTTGTGTTCATATTAATAGGACTGCAACTTCCCACTATTGTTGAAGATCTTGGTAAATATCCATTACCAACAATTATAGGATACGGTTTAACTATAAGCCTAGTAACAATTTTAGTGCGCATTATTTGGGTATTTGCAGGAGCTTCCTGGCAGAACTATTTTCCAAAAAGTAAAAAAGATATTAACACAGGTGATGATAATACCTGGAAGAATGTGCTGGTAGTGGCATGGACCGGCACAAGAGGCGTAATTTCATTAGCTGCAGCCTTAGCACTTCCTTTAGTTATGGAAGATGGTACTAATTTCCCAAAACGATCTTCAATTATTTTTCTTGCCTTTGTAGTAATTTTTGTAACACTTGTAGTGCAGGGGCTTTCGCTTCCGCTGCTCATTCGCCTGCTTAAAATAAAACCTACGGATAATACCGATGAAGAACAGCGGGAACTTCAATTGTACTTAGCAACAAGTACGCTACATTTTATAGAGAAAGAATTTCCAATACATGGCGACAATAAGCTACAACAACAGTTTAAAGATAAATATGAACAATCAATACGAAGGCTTACAAAAGAAATTAAACTTCACCGCCAGGCAAGGTATAGTAACAGGCAAATAGAAGAACAGGCTCCTGATAATGTGTATGCTGCACAAATGGAAGTAAATAAATTTCAGCGGGGTCTATTAATTAAACTTCATAAAGATGGTGAGTACAGCGATGAAGTAATAAAGCATATGGAACGTGAAATGGATATTGATGAATTAAGACTTAGTCAAAAATTACCCAACATACAATAGCATTAGTTTGTAATTTTTTTCTGCTAGAGCACTACACGTGAGGAAAAAACGAAGTAATAAAAATGAAAGCATTAAAAGAAGAAAAAATACAGTGGGGTATTATTGGTTGTGGAGATGTAACCGAAGTTAAAAGCGGTCCTGCATTTAATAAAG
>JBBQPX010000273.1:0-4645 GCA_038216775.1 Chitinophagales bacterium | reverse complement strand
TGTTGCCGCTTTTCGCTCATGTTAGCACCTATAAGGTCAGGCCCGCCTTCTTTTACTAAACGCACAGGGTTGCCGCAAGTGTGTGCATCAATACAATGAAATGTTTTCTTCACTTAAAAAATTTGTACTGCAACTTAATTAAACTTTACCTGTTTTAAATAAACAGCAGGTGGAAATTTTTTATTTAAAATTAATAAACGATAAATTCTCTTTCAGTTATTAAATAACGGTAAATACGAAAGGTCGCAACCATTTACAGATTGCGACCTTTTGTATTAAATTGTTTGTACTATTTTTTGTTAACTTTCGTGGATTCTTTGAAAGTTATCTTCTCTATGCCTTTGCCATAAATAGCGCAATAATAATCAAGTGCATTCAGGGCTTGGTTGTAGCTTAACCAATATTCAACTACGGTACCGGTAAAAACAAATCGCCCTGAATAGTTATACATGTCCCGCGTGCCGGTATTGCTGAAATTGCCATAAACTATATCGCCCTCATAAGGTTGACTACCTGCATAGGTACGCACAATATTATACCCATTGTATGTAGCAACCACATAGTAACTGCAGTAAGAGTCGCTGTAAACAACTTCGCCATCTTCTTTGCTTAGCCAGTAACTCTCATCGTTACCAACTACCACGCGTTCTTTTACGCAACTGCTTAAAACAATAATTGCAAGAATGAAACTTGCTGAAAGTGTAAATATTTTTTTCATGACGTTTGGGTTTAAAATTTTAAAAATGTTTTGCTGTTTATATCAGTAGAAAAACTGTGCCAGAAAACCATTGGTATAATTTAGATTTTGTTAAAATGGATGTATTGTAAATATTCGGTTTATGAATGTTTAATCTACAGGATAACAAAGAGCTTATTTAACATTTTTTTGCCAGAGAAAACCGGTTTTTTCTGCTTGTGAAAATGGATACTTAGTTTCGATGTGTGGAAGAGCTTTATTTTTTTTTATAGTTTATCTCCACGCTATTCTTTAATTTTATACCATGGAACAGTACGGGAAAATTTTATTAATTGCTATGCCCGCTTTTTTGCTGCTGGTACTTTTTGAAAAATGGTACGGCTGGCGAAAAGGATACGATACAGTTCGTAATATGGATATGATAAGCAGCCTTAGCAGTGGCGTTACTAATGTAACCAAAGATGTTTTAGGATTAGCCATTGCATTAATTAGTTATGAATGGCTGGTAAGTAAAGTTGCGCTCACTCATATTGATACAACCTGGCTCACTTACCTTATTGTTTTTATTGTGTTGGATTTTGCGGGTTACACCGTTCACGCATTAGACCATAAAATCAATTTTTTCTGGAACAGCCATATCATCCATCACAGCAGTGAAGAATTTAATCTGGCTTGTGCCTTGCGCCAAAGTATTTCTGTTTTTGTAAGATTGTTTGTTATTTTATTAATACCTGCTGCGTTGTTGGGTATTGATGCTAAAGTGATAGCTATTGTGGCGCCACTTCATTTGTTTGCACAATTCTGGTATCATACACAGCATATTGGCAAAATGGGATTCCTTGAAAAAATTATTGTTACGCCATCGCATCATCGTGTTCATCATGCACTAAACAAAGAATACATTGATAAAAATTATGGGCAGATATTTATTATCTGGGATAAAATATTTGGGACTTTTCAGGAGGAACTGCCGAACGTAAAACCGGCGTATGGTATTACAAGACCGGTAAGAACATGGAATCCAATCAAAATAAATTTTTTGCACATGGGCTTGATGGCGAAGGATGCCTGGAAAACTAAAAGTATTAAGGATAAACTACGTATCTGGTTTATGCCCACCGGATGGAGACCTGCGGATGTTGAAGAGAAATACCCTGTTTATAAAATAGAAGACGCTTACAATTTTGAAAAATACGATCCTCAATCATCTACGTTTCTTCAAGTGTGGTCATGGGTGCAGTTAATTTCACTATTATTGTTTATCAGTTACCTTTTTGGCAATATTGCTTATATAGGTAAGCCCAATATTTTTATTTACGGTGCATTTATATTTATAATGGTATATGCATTTACCGAGCAGATGGACGGGAATAAATACGCTTTTATTTGGGAAGTATTAAAAGCAGCGATGGGTATAGCTGTGATATTTTATATAGGCGACTGGTTTGGTGCCAATGCTTTTCTACCATGGGTAAGCAATATTGTGATTGCCTATTTTGTTGTTTCTGTTGCTATAAGTGGGTGGTTTACATTTTCTATCCAAAAAGAAAACCGGCAAGTGCCGGCTTCTGTTTAAATTTTTGCTTTAGATAATTCATCATTCAATGTTCGCCATATTCCTAACGGATTTTCATTCTTCAACTCATCCGGTAATAAATCATTGCTCCAGCTTTGAAAAGCAATTGGTCTTGCAAAACGCTTAATGCCATCAGCACCAACTGCGCCAAATCTCGAGTCGGTTGTAGCCGGAAACGGTCCACCATGATGTTGACTTAAACAAACCTCAACACCTGTGGGTACACCGTTTAAAATCAGGCGCCCACAAATATTTTTTACCGCTTCAACTAATTCATCATTGCTGGTTAGGTCATTATCTGTTGCCATTAAAGTAGCGGTAAGTTGCCCTTCAAGATTTTTTGCAACAGCAATCATTTCATGCATATCCTTACAACGGATTACGATAGAGTAGGGGCCAAAAACTTCCTGGTGTAAAACAGGATTATTTAGAAAATCTTCACCAGTTGCAGATGCAATTACGGCTGACCCCAAACTGTTGTCGGGATTTTCAACCGCCGATAAGGTTTCAACGCCCTCTTGTTCCAATGCTGTTCTTTTCTTTTCGTTAAATGCTTTCATAATTCCTTCGTGCAGCATTTTTGCAGGAGGAATATTTTTTATTTCGCTACCAAGTGTGGCCATAAATTTATTTAACCCATCACCTTCAATACCAATAATTAACCCTGGGTTTGTACAAAACTGCCCAACGCCTAATGTAATGGAACCTGCATATTGTTTTGCAATATCATCTGCAGATACAGTTAATTTTTCCGGTAACAAAAAAACAGGATTAATACTTCCCATTTCAGCAAAAACAGGAATCGGTTCTTTACGTTCGTTACCCCAATCGAATAATTGTTTACCACCGCCATAAGAGCCGGTAAAGCCGACAGCTTTTGTATGCGGGTGCATTACAAGTGCTTTGCCGGTTTCATGTCCGCTGCCATGTATATGCGCAAAAATTCCTTTAGGCATATTACATTTTTCAGCAGCTTTTAAAATAGCATTTGCTACAATTTCTGATGTTTCGGCATGCGCCGGATGTGCTTTTACAATTACCGGGCAACCTGCAGCAAAGGCACAGGCAGTATCGCCACCGGCAGTTGAATAAGCAAAAGGGAAATTACTTGCACCAAAAACAACAACCGGTCCCAAGGGCACCAGCATTTTACGCATGTCAGGTTTTGGCGGCGTTTTATCTGGAATAGCGGTGTCAATTCTTGCCTCCAGCCAATCGCCTTTTTCGGAGGCTTGGGCATAGCTGTTTAATTGAAAAATTGTTCTGGCTCTTTCGCCACGCATTCTTGCTTCCGGCAAATTAGATTCCCGCATGGCAGTATGTATCAAATCATCTCCACAATTTTCAAGTTCAATGGCAATGGCCTTCATAAATGAAGCCCGTTGTTTTAGCGAAAATTTTCTGTAAATATGAAATGCATCCCATGCCTGTTGCATTGTACTGTCAATTTCATTTTTTGTTGCATCCGTGAACATAAAATATTTTTTGTGGGCTAAAGCCCGGTTACATTTTTGCATTGCCCTGGCCTTAAGGCCAGGGTAATTTAGATGAAATGTTTTCGGGCTTTAGCCCAAATCGAAAAATAAATATTATAGAACTGGCCTCGCTGCAATTCCATCATTAATAACTTTTAAAACATCTTCTCTTTCTTTTCCAATTAAAGTTAACCTTGGCGCACGCACATATTCTGAACCAATGCCAACCTGTGTTTCTGCCAGTTTAATATATTGCACCAGTTTTGGATGAATATCCAGTTCCAGCAAAGGCATAAACCAGCGATAAATTTTAGTAGCTTCTGCAATATTGCCAGCCTTTACTAAGTTAAAAATAGTTACTGTTTCTTTTGGAAAAGCGCAAACTAACCCAGCCACCCAGCCATCGGCACCTAAGCACAATTCTTCCATAGCTAAAGTATCAACGCCGCATAAAATTTTATACCGGTCGCCAAACCTATTCCTCATTCTGGTAACGTTAGTAACATCTCGGGTACTCTCTTTCACCGCCTGAATATTTGTACATGCCTGCAACTCATCAAACATATCAAGTGTTACCTCAATTTTATAGTCAATCGGATTGTTATAAATCATCACAGGCAGGTCAGTTGAGTCCGCGACTGTTTTAAAATATGTAACTGTTTCTCTATGGTCGCTTTTGTAACGCATGGGAGGTAATATCATAATACCTTTTGCTCCCCAGGCTTTTGCATATTCTGCTTGCTGCAAAGCTTCTTTTGTGCTTCCTTCTGCAATATTTAAAACTACGGGTACTTTGCCGGCGCATTTTTCAACAGCAAATTTTATCAGTGCTTCTTTTTCATCGGTAGTTAAAACACTTGCCTCGCCAAGCGTGCCACCCAGTACAACACCGTTAAC
>JBBQPX010000272.1:0-4692 GCA_038216775.1 Chitinophagales bacterium | reverse complement strand
CGGGAGGGGATGTTGTTAAAATTAAAATTGAGTACTCGTTTGAATTACCCCAATATGGCGCTGACCGCTGTGGTATTTTAGAAACTAAAAACGGAGATATTTTTGCGGTAGCTCAATGGTATCCCCGTATGTGTGTGTATGATGATGTGGAAGGCTGGAATACCTTACCATATCTTGGGCCAAGTGAGTTTTATTTAGAGTATGGAGATTTTGATGTAAATATTACAGCGCCGGCAAGCCATATTGTTGTTTGCAGCGGTGAATTGCAGAATGAATCTGATGTATTAACATCAACACAAAAAAGCCGTATGGATCAGGCTAGAAAAAGCGACAAAACGATAATGATTCGCACCGAGGCAGAAGTAGCTGACCCATCATCAAGACCAAAAGGAGAAACACTTACATGGCATTATAAAATTAACAATGCAAGAGATGTAGCCTGGGCAAGCAGTAAAAGTTTTATCTGGGATGCAGCCAGAATAAATTTGCCAAGTGGTAAAACGTCGCTGGCCATGAGTGCTTACCCGGTTGAAAGCAGTGGCCAAAAAGGCTGGAGCAGGGCTACAGAATACACTAAGGGCAGTATTGAAAACTATAGCAAACGTTGGTACGAATATCCTTATCCGGCGGCTGTAAACGTTGCAAGTAATGTTGGTGGCATGGAGTATCCCGGTATAGTTTTTTGTGGATCTACAGCTACCAAAGGAAGTTTGTTTGGAGTAACTGATCATGAGTTTGGGCATACGTGGTTCCCTATGATTGTGGGTAGTAACGAACGAAAATATGGGTGGATGGATGAAGGCTTTAACACCTTTATAAATACTTTAGCTGAAGAAGATTTTAACAACGGAGAATATAAAAATAAACCCCAGAATATGGAGTTTACGGCAAAGTATATGTTTGGTGCTAACACAGAACCAATCTTCAGCACACCAGATGCACTAAAAGAGCGCAACATTGGTAACGACTTGTATGCAAAACCAGGTTACGGCTTAACATTGTTGCGTAACGAAATTTTAGGTCCGGATCGTTTTGATTATGCCTTCAGGGAATATATCAAACGCTGGGCATTTAAGCATCCTACTCCCTGGGATTTTTTTAGAACGATGGATAATGCAGCCGGAGAAGATTTAACCTGGTTCTGGAAAGCCTGGTTTGTTAAAAATTATTCATTCGATCAGGCAATAGTTTCAGTTGAATATCCTGATAATGGGATACCCGGAAATGGTGCTGTTGTTACCATTGCAAATCTGCAACAAATGGCATTGCCGGTAAACTTAAGCTACGAAACAAAAAGTGGCATAAAGGGTACTTTGAAACTGCCGGTAGAAGTTTGGAACAATACAACAACATGGAAAGTAAAATTACCAACTACTGAGGAGTTGAAAACAGTGCAATTGGATGCGGAGAAAGTCTTTCCGGATATAAATTTTTCCAACAACGTCTGGAGAAGCAAATAATTTCGGTAATTGTTATATTTATAACATCGTTGTGAAGTCAGGTTTAAACACCTGACTTCTTTTTTAATATTTTTATTTTGAATAGAAAGAAAAAAAGAAAGCAATTAGAAGCAAGATTTTTTGGCGCACTTTTTTATATTGATGTGCCCAAAAAGTTTGATGAAGTGCCTCAACACCTGCACCAGGTAAAAATGCGGCTTTGGGATAATGTAATTGATGAGTATCTTGAACTGTTGGCTGCTCATGTAAAATCAATAGATATGCTGGATTTGGACGAAACGGATATTACCAATGATGGCATCGCCTATTTAACCCAAATGGATTTTATTAAAGAGTTAAGATTGAAAGGAATTAATGACATAGATAACGATTGCATCAGCCACCTTAACAAAATAAAAGAATTGGAACTGCTGCATGTTAGAGGAACATCGATAACACTCGATGGGCTTTTGAAACTAGATAACCAAGCTGGATTAAAGCACTTGTTGTTTTCAACAGATTTTCAAAAGCCTGATGAAACAAAGATGTTGCACTTGCGAGAATTAATGCCAGATTGCAGATTTACAATTGATGGTAAAGATTATGATTTTGGGGATGAAGAATCCAATATGTACTTATAAATAAATGTTAATGATTATGGCTATAAATATTTCAATATTCAATATCAAAGCAACTAAAGATAAAGTTTGGCAAACTATTACCAAATGATAGCTGGTAAAGCTTTAGCAATACGGAATTGATTTAATTACTAGTTAACCATAGTGAAAAATAATTTTATCATCTTTAATAATAAGAGAATGCAAAATGAAATTTATCCTTGCCTTTGGTTTGATGGCAACGCAAAAGAAGCGGCAGAATTTTATTGTTCAATTTTTCCAGATTCAAAAATTACTGCCGATACAGCTATGGTACTAAACTGGCAACTGTGGGGCAAAAAATTCATGGGACTTAATGGTGGGCCAATGTTTAAAATTAATCCTTCCATCTCGCTTTTTGTTAATTGCAAAACTGTGGAGCAAACGGATGAAATTTACAACGGGCTTGCAGCAGGCGGTGAACCATTAATGGCCATTGGTAAATACGATTGGAGTGAAAGATACGGGTGGATAAAAGACAAGTATGGTTTAACCTGGCAGGTAATGCTAAGCAACGAGGAAAAAATATGTCCTTCTCTCTTATTTACGGGCGATAAATTCGGTAAAGCTCAAGAAGCAATCAAGTTATACACAAATATTTTTGATAATTCTTCTATTAATGTGTTGCAACTTTATCCGGAGCAAACGCCATTTACAGGCAAGGTTTTATTTTCAGAATCCCAGCTAAATAATTACAACCTTATTGCAATGGACGGCCCGGGCGAGCATGCCTTTGCCTTTAACGAAGCAGTATCCTTTGTTGTTGAATGTAAAAATCAGGAAGAAATTGACAACTACTGGGATAAACTTTTAGAAGATGGCGGAAAAGAATCTAGATGCGGTTGGCTAAAAGACAGGTTTGGAATAAGCTGGCAGATTATTCCCGCTAACATGGGCAAACTGATGACCGACCCGGAAAAAGGACAGCGTGCCATGCAGGCGATGATGAAGATGGAGAAGATTGATATTGCTGCTTTGGAAAATGCATAAGCTGTGTGCGAACAAGCAGCAAAAATTATCAAACAGCAAATCGTATAATTATACAGATAAATTTTTATTTATACCAACGGCAAAATGCCTTGCACCATATTCAGGACTATTTGCAATGGTTTTATAAAGATGGGATAAATATATGGCCGGGCTATTTTGTTAACGGTAAACAATTAAAAGCGTGAATAATCTGTTAAGAGCGAGGTAAGATTTACAAGGTTACAAAAATGAAATAATTTTAGTGTTTATATTTTTATATATTGCCATTAGTTTAAATTGATGGCATTTTGGTTTATAGTATGGTAGCAATAAAATACCCACTGGTACGTAGCTACATACAGATTAAAATTTTCATCTTTACATCGTATTATATTCAGCAACAAAACAATTAACTTGTTTAATAAAACCAATATGAAAAAATTCACTTGCGCACTAAGTGCCTTGTTTTTTTGCGCTTCTGTAATAGCCCAATACAGTACTGGCGCTAATTTTAATGCTAAAACAATTGAGGCCACTCCACAAAAAGTGCAGCTGTCTTTCAGAAGTTTTGCATCTATGCCAGCGAGCTATAGTCTAGAACAGTATTGTCCTACACCCGGCAACCAGGGCAATCATGGTACTTGCACTGCTTTTGCAAATGGCTATGCGGTTGCTACAATCTTGTATGCAAAAACCCATAACATAACCGATAAAGCAACTATTAATAAGTATGCTTTTTCACCAAGTTTCTTATACGAACAGATAAAAAGCGAAGGTGACAACGATTGTCAAAATGGCTCCGACCCAATTCTTGCATTGATAACCATTATTAAAGGTGGGGATGCGCTGCTTAAAACTGTGCCTTATCAATGTGGCACTGTAATTACACAATCAGCAAAGGATGAGGCAATAAACTACAAGGCTAAAGATGCCGCTATTTTGTATATAGCTAAAGGCATTATAAAGGATGATGAATATTATCATGAGCCTGACCAGTTTATTAATAGTGTAAAAAAGGCTTTATCAGAAGGCTGCCCTGTTTCGGGTGGTTTTCATATTCCTCAAAGTTTTTTCAAAATAAATTCTGCTGTATGGAAGTCTGACCCCACAGAAGTGCAGAAAGACTGGAAGCATAACGGACATGCCATGGCAATTGTTGGTTACGATGATAATAAAGATGGCGGTGCTTTTAGAATTATGAACAGCTGGGGCGCAACCTGGGCTGATGGTGGTTTTGTATGGATGAAGTATGCTGATTTTACACGCTACTGTGTAATGGCAATGCAGGTGTTTGCTGACCCAAACACTTTACCTCCGGCAGAAAATATTAAACCACAACCAAAACCAGATCCAACACCGAAGCCAGATCCAACACCAAAACCTGATCCAGCACCAAAGCCAGATCCAACACCGACTCCAAAACCACAGGAACAAACTTTTACATTAAGTGGTGATGTGGAATTTAAATTAAACACCGGGGATAATATGCCCATTATTAAAACATCTACTCGTAACCTTACTGTGGAAGAAGATGAACCAGCAGCAAAAGAAGATTTGGTTGCTTATAAAATGGCTGAAACTTATACAAGCGGCACCAAATTTAGATTTTACCTGAATGTTGATAAGGA
>JBBQPX010000271.1:0-4696 GCA_038216775.1 Chitinophagales bacterium | reverse complement strand
GAAATTGGTACGCTTGATATGAATAATATGGCGGAGATTATTAAGGCCATTGCCATCAGTAGTAAAACGATTGTTAGTGGTAAGGATACGCCAACTAGGGTGGAGAAGCAATAATGCAACATGACATTAAAACAATTTGATAAATGCCTATTACGATATAACTATTTTAAACTCCGCAAAGCTCAAAAGAAATTTTTTAAACCGGATTAGGTACTTTTTGATTGAGTGGAAAATTACACCGTCACCGCCACACTATGCACCGCGGCGGCCATTTCTTTTATCAAACCAGCATCTTTTTCAATGGCATTGCCAACCACAATTACATCAGCACCTGCTTTACAATTAAGGTATGCTTTTTCGGGTTCAATAATACCGCCGCCGATTATTAAGGGCACTGTAATAACATCAGCAACATGTTTAATCATGTCTTCGCTTATGGCACGTTTAGCTCCGCTGCCCGCATCCATGTAAATCAACTTCATGCCCAACATTTCGCCGGCCATAGCTGTACACATAGCAATTTCATTTTTATCTGCCGGTAACGGCGTTGCGTTTGAAATATAAGAAACTGTTGTTGGCGCACCGCCATCAACTACCATATAACCTGTTGATAAAATTTCAAGTCCGCTTTGTTTTACCACCGGTGCAGAAATTACGTGTTGCCCTATCAGCATATCGGCGTTGCGACCGCTTATTAGGGAAAGGTATAAAAGTGCATCAGCATGTTTACTAAGTTGGTTGGGGCTGCCAGGAAAAAGGATGACAGGGATATTGCAGCTTCGTTTTATCAACTGCACACATTCTTCTAAATAATTGGAAATAACCAAACTGCCGCCAACCAAAAAATAATCAACTTTTGCAACCACAGCTAATTCTATTAACGACATAATGCTGCTATCGTTAACCTTATCAGGGTCAATCAATACGGCAAATGATTTTTTATGTTGTTGTTTGCGTTCTGTTAATGAATGGTAAATTCCTTTAATCATTCCTGTCTGTTGATTTCGTACAAAAATCAGTAAAAATTAGTTTTTATCGAAATATAAGATTCAGTTATAACGTATATAACTGCAAATTCGTACTTTTTCTGCGTAAATTTGACTTAATGATAAATATAAATGAAGAGGTAAAGTTTAAAACGGCCAGAAGTGGGGGGAAAGGCGGACAAAACGTGAACAAAGTGGAGACTATGGTAGAAGGTTATTGGCATATTGAATCGTCGGTTTTAGTTACGGATGAACAGAAAACTTTATTACAGGAAAAGCTAATCAACAAAATAAATTCTGAAGGATTTTTATTGGTAAAAAGTCAGCTTGAGCGAACACAGCTTGGTAACAAAGCTGATGTGATAAAAAAAATGAACCTTTTGGTAAATAAGGCGCTCATCAAACCCAAGCCCCGTAAAGTATCAAAGCTCCCCAAAGCAGTAAAAGAAAAACGCATAGAAAGAAAAAAGAAAGTTGGTGAGCTTAAAGATTTTAGAAAAAAAGTGGGCCGTGAATTTTGGTAAAAATATTCGTAATGAAAAAAAGTATCCTTTTATTTTCCATATTATTTTTTGCAATTGTTGGTTTTACAGGTTTTAAAAATGCCGGCAGAATTAAAGACAAAAAGGGCACCGTAAAAATAACTTTCGTAAACACGGTTAAAGGAAACCCCATTGAATTAAATAAAGGTACTTACACAAATCCTTTTGGTGAAACATATAGCATATCCAAATTTAAATATTACGTAAGCCGTATTTCTCTGGCATTTGCTGGCGGCAATTTTATAGAGCCAGAGAGTTATCATTTAATAAATGAAAGCGAGCCCGAAGATTTAAGTTTTACTTTTGAGTTAAATACGGGTAATTATCAATCGCTATCTTTTTTGCTTGGTGTAGACAGTTTAAAAAATGTTAGTGGTGCACAAACAGATGCGCTGGACCCATTGAACGATATGTTCTGGACTTGGAACAGCGGCTACATCATGGCTAAGATGGAAGGTAATTCTCCACAATCGAAAGTGGTTAATAAAAAAGTTGAATTTCACATCGGTGGCTTTTCAGGTGCGTACAATGTTTTAAAAAATATTAAACTCGATTTTTCTGCGGCTACAACGCTAATCATCAGCTCGGAAAAAACAAGCGAAATTGTTATTGAGGCTGATTTTGATACTTGGTGGCAAAATCCAAATGCAATTAAAATTGCCGATCATTCGGTTTGCACCACGCCAGGCGCATTGGCTATGCAGTTTGCTGATAATTATGCTAAAATGTTCACCATAAAAAAGGTTACAAATAATTAAGATTGAAAATAAAAATTATCATATTATTTTGTTTGGATGTTGTTATATCAGCATTTTTAATTGGCGCTTCGCAGAAAAATGAAGGCCCTAAACCTCATTATATACAATTTAAAATACCAGATGGCTGGCCAAAACCTCCAACAAATATCTTTGCAAAAAACCGTTTAAGCGAAGAAGGGTTTCAATTGGGCAAAAAATTGTTTTACGATGGCCGTTTAAGTAAAGATGGTAATTTTCCCTGCGCAAGTTGTCACCAGCAGTTTGGCGCATTTGCCAGTTACGACCACGATTTTAGTCATGGCTACAACAACAGTTTTACAACCCGCAATGCACCGCCGCTTTTTAATTTAGCTTGGATGACAACCTTTCATTGGGATGGAGGTGTTAACCATATTGAAGTGCAGCCTTTATCGCCGCTTACCGCACAAAATGAAATGGCAGAAACACTGGATAGTGTTTTATATAAATTGCAAAAAGATTCCGAATATCCCGGGCTTTTTAGAGCAGCATTTGGTAGCAGCAAAATTACCAGTCAGCGGATGTTAAAAGCTTTGGCGCAGTTTACCGGCTCCATAGTTTCGGCCAATTCCAAATACGATAAGGTTATGCGGGGCGAAGCAAAATTTACTTACAGCGAAGAGAATGGTTATAAGCTTTTTAAAGCCAAATGCGCAGCCTGCCATAAAGAGCCATTGTTTACCGATGACTCTTTTAGAAATACAGGCATGGCTGTTAATCCTTTTTTAAATGATTATGGAAGAATGAAAATTACCGGCAATCCTGCTGATTCACTAAAGTTTAAAGTACCAACCCTGCGTAATGTACTGGTTACTTTTCCGTACATGCACGATGGCAGGTTTTATTCGCTTAGCGCTGTACTGGACCATTACCGAACAGGTGTAATTACCACGCAGCCTACGTTAGATAGTTTACTGGTAGATGGCATACCGTTTACCAATATCCAAAAAAATGAATTGATTTATTTTATGGCAACACTTACAGATACTTCCATGACCAAAAATACAAGATTTGCGCAAAATACAGCTGCCAAAGTATCGCTAAGTGCCCACGACAGTTCGCATGTAGCACATTAATTATCTTGGGTTTTGATAACCTTGGTGAAAATGATTATTGCTTTCTTTTGCTCTTTAAAGTTTCCAGAATCAATTTTTGTTTTTCAATTTCAGTCTGCTGTTGGGCTTGGTTTTTTTTGTTGTCTTCGATATCACTCTCTATATTTTTTCGCTTCTTTTCCAGGCTTTGGCCTTCATCAATCAAGTTATTATACTTCTTATCTGCTTTGCTAACTGCATCCTGTTGGTCAATAATTTGCTGTTCCAGGTCATAGGCCGCAATCATAGTAGTGATGCTGTCAAGATATTTTTTTGCATTCGATATCAAACCTGCATTTGATTGCTCTGAAACAAAAATTTCGTTTCCGGTAGATAGCATTAAAGTAAGTGTTGAGTTATCTTTATTCCTTCTGCTCTTTCTGTCTGCCATAAAATAGAGGTCGTAATCTCCTGTACCCAATTCAGCCATTCTTACTCCATTATAAACAGTAAACCCCTTGCTGCTTTTACCTTTATAGCCCATTTGCCCCATTTTTTCATCAATGGCGCCCATAATTATTTTTTCTGAAAACGGTAGTTCATTTACAACAGCCTGCCTGTCAATTTTTAGGTACGATACGTTTTCAACGGTAGATTGTGCCATTGCTGCTGAACCTAAAGACAGCATACAGATTAAAAATGCTAATTTTTTCATGAATTCTATTTTTTACGCTATTAATTTTAATGTAAAGATAGCTTTTGCCTATTGACAGTTGCATCGTTATTTTTAAACAACTATTAAGAATTATAAAAGTAAATTTGCAACCAAATAAGATATTTAATTGAGCGGTATAAAAAAATTAGCAGGGCAAACAATGTGGTATGGTGTTAGTACCATTGCCGCAAGGTTTTTAAATTACCTCGTTACGCCATACCTTACCAATGTACTTTCCAGCGAAGATTACGGTAAAATGAGTTTGGTTTATGCTGTACTTCCTTTTTTAAATGTGCTGTTTACGTATGGTTTAGAAACTGCGTTTTTTCGCTTTTCAAACAAAGAAGAAAACAAAGCGTCTATTTACAACACAACAGCAACGTCTATCATTATCAGTACCGTGTTGCTCGGGTTTACCTTATTATTCTTTCATCAGCAGCTGGCAACATTTGCTGGTATCAGTAACTATCCGGAGTTAATTAAACTAAGCATTGTTATTATTATGATTGATACGATGGCAATCATCCCTTTTGCAAAGCTTCGTTATGATGGCAGGCCGAGGAAATACGCCATGGCAAAAGTTTCCGGCATTCTTGCTTACCTGTTTTTTACATTTTTCTTTTTATCTGTTTGCTACGTAAGA
>JBBQPX010000270.1:0-4706 GCA_038216775.1 Chitinophagales bacterium | reverse complement strand
TTAATCACTATCAAAATACATTGCCAGATAGTGGCGGTATAGCGCTGGGCGCAAGCTGGACGGCTAACAACTTGGCATACCTTATAGGCAGCAGTGACGCCACACTGAATTATTACAGACAAATCAGTCTTATAGACTGGACCTGGGGTTTATATATCAACGACAACACTACCATCAGAGAAAAAATGACACTATTCTGGTATCATTTTATTCCGGTAAATTTTGATGATATACGTGGTATGCAGAATAACTCGTCAACCATGAGTAATGATTATATGAACCTGCTGCGAATTAATGCATTGGGCAATTTTAAAACGCTCATAAAAGCTATTGCTAAAATGCCAGCTATGCTGGTTTATCTGAGCAATCAGTATAGTACTGCCACAACCCCAAACGAAAATTTTGCACGTGAATTAATGGAGTTGTTCACACTGGGTAAAGTGCCCACGCAAAATTACACAGAGCCGGATATTATTGCGGCATCAAAAGTAATGTCTGGCTGGAGAGTACCAAGCTTTACTGCAGCTTATCCATTTAACCCAGGTTTTAATTCTTCGTATCATAACCAAACAAACAAAGCATTTTCTGCAACCTTGGCTCCTCCGGCAGGAGCAACAATTAATAATCAAACGGGTGTAAACGGTGCTAATGAGTTCGATCTGTTCTTCGATATGCTTTTTACTAAGCAGGAAACAACTATAGCCAAATATGTTTGTCGCAGGCTTTACCGCTTTTTTGTTTATTACGATATTGATGCCAATGTAGAGGCGAATGTTATTGCCCCACTTGCAGCAGTTTTAACTAGCAACAATTGGGATATGGGAATTACTGTGAGCACATTATTTAAAAGCGAACACTTTTTCGATGCAGTAAATAAGGGAGTAATGATAAAAAGTCCGGTTGATTTTATGGCCGGTACTTTACGAACATTAAATATAAATACAACTCCTGCGGTTGGGGCAACACAGGTTGTAAATCAATATACAGTCTGGAATTATTTTCAAAATTACGGAATGAATTATCTGGAGCAGGGCTTAGGTATGGTGCCAAATGTTTCCGGCTGGAAGGCATATTATCAGGAGCCTACCTACTATCAAAACTGGATAAACTCTAATGCTATTCAACGCAGGGCTGCATTATTAACTGCATTTGTAAACGGTTTTACAACAGGTAGTACCAGTATTAAAATTGATCCTATTGCTTACGTACAGCAGTTTCCAAATGCAACTATTCAAGATCCTGATCTTTTAATTGAAGCCCTAGTGCCATTGTTATTTGCAGTTGATTTGCCTGCACAATTTAAAATTGATACTAAAATTCAAACATTACTTACAGGGCAGGTCACAAATAGTTATTGGACTGTGGCGTGGAATAATTATATAGGAGCTCCAACCAATACTGGTTTTGCAAATATTGTAAAAACAAAATTAAACTCCTTATTAACAACATTCCTTCAACTGGCAGAATATCAGTTAATGTAATGCTATCTTAATTCGCTCAAAATTTACGGTGGTAGATTATGAGTAAATTTTAGAAGAATAAAGCCGGATAAAAGTTATTGGCTACAATGAAAATTTACATCGGTATAACAACATAAAATAACCGTTTATGAATCGCAGACAATTTTTAGGTAATACAGCGCTTTTTACTGCTCCATTAATGTTGCAGGGTATTCCGGTTTTTGCGGGCGATGGTGCGTTGCATCCTTTTTTGCAGGCGCTTGCTGCACCAACTGCCAATTGCGGCCGAGTGCTGGTGGTAATACAAATGAATGGCGGAAACGACGGACTAAATATGGTTGTACCTTTAGATAGATACACAGAACTTGGGAATGCTCGTCCTGGTTTATTAATGCCATCAGCATCTGTGTTGCCACTTGCTGGCACCACTACTACAGGGCTTCATCCTGCTATGACGGGGTTAAGAGATTTGTTTGATAATGGCAAAGTAAATCTTGTGCAAGGCGTATCTTATCCCAACCCAAACTACAGCCATTTTCAGGCACAGGATATTTGGTTTACAGGTGTAAGTACATTGCCCTCGCCAGATACCGGTTGGCTAGGCAGACAATTAGATATGGCTTATCCCGGTTTTCCGGTAGGGTTTCCAAATACCGCAAATCCCGATCCTTTGGCTATACAAATAGGTGGTGCGTTGCCACTTTCATTACAAGGGCCAAATATTAATATGGGATATAACGCACCTAATCCGGCTGCATTAATAAACGTTGCAACAGGTACGCCCGGTCCGGCACCGGTAAGTGATTATGGAACAGAGCTTACTTTTATACGTATGATGAAGGATCAAAGTAATGCTTATACTACCCGTATATCAGCTTCTTATGCCGCACAAACAACCATGTCTTCCATGTATCCTACATCAGGCAACACACTTGCAGATCAATTAAAAATAGTGGCTCGTTTAATTGGTGGTGGCCTATCAACGCCAGTATATATAGTTAACCATCCAGATAGTTTTGATAGTCATGTTAACCAGGTTAACGCAGGTACACCCACAGTTGGTTATCATGCAAATATTTTGGCTAAACTTTCTGTAGCTATCAGTGCCTTTCAAGATGATATTACATTAATGGGAAAAGCAACAAAGGTAACCGGCATGACGTTCAGCGAATTTGGGCGCCGTGTAATTCAAAACACAAGCTCTGGTACCGATCATGGATCTGGAGCACCTGTAATTTTCTTTGGCGCTATGCTGCGTGGCGGGGTAACAGGTACATCGCCAATATTGCCAACAAACCCAACTTCTAATACGCAGGTGCCTATGCAGTTCGATTTCAGGCAACTTTATACAACCGTTATGCAAAAATGGTTGTGTATGTCCGATACCGAATCGCAAACAGTGTTGAATGGAACATTTGCTACTGTTCCTATTTTTAACGAAGTAGTATTACCGCTTGATGGTATTGAACTTTATGGCAACTGGGCCGGCGAATTTGCTAACCTGGAGTTTAACGTTTTTGAAAATGATAAGTACGAAACATTTGAAATTGAACGCTCCACCAATGGGCTCAACTTTGAAGAGGTGGGTGTACTTAGAAACGTTTCTTTAAATAGCAATGAAAAATATGTTTATAAAGATGCCCGCATAAATGCAGCCTATGTTTATTATCGCATAAAGGGTATAAACAAGCAGGGTATGAGTTTGTATTCATCCATCGTTAAATTGAAAAATACATACAAACAGGAAATAAAAATTTACCCTAACCCGGTTACCAACTATACCATTAATGTAGAATTTTTAAATCAGGTAAACGAAAATGTGGATATAACCATCTTTGGTACGGCTGGCGAAAAATTGTATTACAATCAAATTAATCCACGGGGAAACCGTATTATAAGTATTAAAGTGCCAGGCTTTTTTGAAGCACACGGGCTTTACATACTGCTCATAAGTTATGGAGATACTATTTTAAACGAAAAAATAATTTTTGAGTAAAATTGATATTGTTTTAAAGGCTTCTGTAAAAGAAATTTTGCAGAAGCCTTTTTTATTTTGAATTACACAATACTTATAAGATAATAGTTCTTTTTTCCTTTCTGAACGAGAATGTATTTATGATGAAGTAGCAAAGAGCTTTCAATTTTCAGTTCAATGCCTTCAACTTTTTTACGGTTAATACTTACGCCACCGCCCTGTACCATTTTTCGGGCTTCGCCCTTGCTTGGAAAGATATTTGTTTCTGCTAAAAAAGAAACGATATCAATACCTTCTGTTATTTTATCTTTTGAGAAATCAGATTTTAATACGCCTTCCATAGCTTCTAAGTCTTCTACACTAAGGCTTTCCGCAGTTGCGTTTTGATTGGCAAATAATTTTTCAGTTGTTTCAACAGCCTTATTATATTCATCTTCACCATGTACAAAAATGGTTACTTCTTTGGCGAGTATTTTTTGCAAAATTCTTTTGGAAGCATCTTGTTGATGTTCGGCAATTAGATTTTTTATCGTCTGTTCATCTAAAAAAGTAAAAATTTTAATCCAGCTTTCAGCATCAAAATCTGTTGCATTTAACCAAAACTGGTAAAATTGAAATGGCGTAGTTTTTTCGACATCCAACCATATATTTCCTTTTTCAGTTTTACCAAATTTACCACCGTCCGCTTTTTTAATTAATGGGCAGGTAAAAGCAAAAGCTTCGCCGCCACATTTACGGCGTATAAGTTCGGTACCGGTTACAATATTGCCCCATTGGTCGCTGCCACCCATTTGCAGCTTACAGTTTTTATTTTGGTAAAGCCAGTAAAAATCGTAGCCCTGTACCAGTTGGTAAGTAAACTCTGTAAAACTCATGCCGGCTTCCCCTTCTAATCTTTTCTTCACACTATCTTTACCCATCATGTAATTAACAGTGATGTGCTTGCCGGTATCTCTTATAAAATCTAAAAAACTTATCTCTTTAAACCAATCGTAATTGTTGGCCATTTCGGCTGCGTTTGGTTTGCTTTTATCAAAATCTAAAAATTTTTCAAGTTGAGCTTTTACGCCAGCAACATTTTTATTTAAAACATCTTCGCTTAATAAATTTCTTTCTTCGCTTTTGCCGCTTGGGTCGCCAACCATACCTGTGGCACCACCAACAAGCGCAATAGGTTTATGCCCTGCCTTTTGTAAATGCACCAATAAAATAATGGGTACCAGGCTTCCTATGTGCAGGCTATCGGCCGTTGGGTCAAACCCAATGTAGGC
>JBBQPX010000269.1:0-4731 GCA_038216775.1 Chitinophagales bacterium | reverse complement strand
CACCACTGCGCAATTTATGGCTGATGGGCACCAGTTTGTGATTAACCTTGGCGCCAATACACTTACTGCCAACTGCAGTGTGTACACCAAAAGCAAAGTCTAATGCCGATGCGCCGATAGGCAACATTTTCACTTCGCCCTTCGGCGTATAAACATATATTTCTTCTGCAAGAAAAGATGTTTTAAAATCTTGTAAAAAATCTATTGAGTTATCATCAGGGTTGGCAAGCGCTTCCCTTATCTGGCCAAACCATTTGTCAAACCGGCTTTCATCTTCCTTGCCTTCTTTGTATTTCCAGTGCGCAGCTAATCCTTTCTCTGCAATTTCATTCATACGTTTGGAACGTATCTGCACTTCTACCCATTTACCATGCGGTCCCATAACTGTGGTATGCAATGCTTCGTAACCATTGCTTTTTGGGTTGCTCAACCAATCTCTTAATCTTTGGGTTGATGGGCTGTATTCTTCAGTAATAAGACTATAAACTTTCCAGCAATCAGCTTTTTCATTTTCTAATGCACTGTTTAAAAGTATACGGATGGCAAAGAGGTCGTACACTTCTTCAAAACTTACACCCTGTTTTTTCATTTTATTCCAGATGGAATGAATGCTTTTAGGGCGACCATAAATTTCAAAATCAAATCCTGATTTATCAATTTTTTCTTTAAGAGGCTTAATAAAATCGTTGATGTATTTAGAGCGTTCCCTTTTAGTATCGGTTAATTTTTGCGCAATGTATTTGTAAGTATCGGGCTCCATGTATTTCATGGACAGGTCTTCCATTTCCGTTTTAATATTGTACAAGCCCATGCGGTGTGCTAATGGCGCATATACATACACCGTTTCGCTAGCTATTTTCAACTGCTTCTCCCGTTTCATACTTCCAAGCGTGCGCATATTATGCAGTCGGTCGGCAAGTTTTATAAGAATAACGCGTGGGTCATCCGTAAGGGTTAATAAAATCTTTTTAAAGTTTTCAGCCTGTTGAGTACTATTGGTATCCATAACGGTACTTATCTTAGTAAGCCCGTCAACTATTCGTGTTACTTCTGTGCCAAATTCCCGCTGTACATCTTCAAGCGTAACATCTGTATCTTCAACAGTATCGTGCAGCAGGGCACAAATGGTACTTCTAATACCAAGGCCAATTTCTTCCACACAAATTCTGGCAACGGCAATCGGGTGAAGTATATATGGCTCGCCGCTTTTACGGCGCATGGTTTCATGTGCTTTGGCCGATATTTCAAAGGCTGTACGCAGTAATTCCTTGTCTCCGGGCTTCATTTTAGCCTTTACCACACGCAAAAGCCCGCGGTACTGCCGCAGTATTTCTTTTTTCTCTTCTTCCTCGTTGAGGGTGTATTTAGGTATGGATTCTGTTGTTTCCATGTAATACGAATTTAGTTGAAAAAAGCAATACCAAATGAAGTCTGTTACTTATTTCGCCCAAAAGTTTTAAATTTGGTAAAACATTTTATCATGAGTGATGTTTCGGTTTTGCGTAATCAGGTTAAGGAATTCATTAACACAGCTTCTGAAAAAGAACTGGAAATGATGTATCTTTTTCTGGATGCCTCGAAAAATAACGATTGGTGGAACGAGATAACTGATGAGCAAAAAAAATCAGTAAAAAAAGGTCTTGCGCAATTGGATAGGGGTGAGGGTATCTCTCACAACGACGTTATGAAAAAATACGGCAAATGGTTAAAGAAATAATCTAGTCGCCATTAGCTGTTGAATCTTACGAATCTATATTAAACTATCTCCATAATAAATTTGGCGAAGCTACTGCAAAAAAATTCGCAATTAAAGTTGATGAGCGCATAACCCTTATAGCCTCCCGACCCAAAATGTTCAGGCATACAGTTAAACACAGAAATACCTACATGACGAGCCTTCAAAAAAAAGTCACCATAATATATCGCTTTAAACCTTATCGAAAGCAACTTGGACTGGTGGTTTTTTGGGGAATGCAGGACTCTAAAAAAAGATCAATCTGAAAATGAAGGATTTACTTTAAATATCTTCTGTTTTTTACTAAAATCCCTTACTTTTGCAACCCTTTAGCACTTGTTGCTCTAATAAAACCGAGAACAAGACGCAAAAAGCGGATATGGCGAAATTGGCAGACGCACCAGACTTAGGATCTGGCGGAGCAATCCATGTAGGTTCGACCCCTATTATCCGCACAAAAACAAAGAACCTGCCGAGTGGCAGGCAATCAAGGAACAAGGAATCATGAACTTCAGCATTCGATTTTCCTTGTTCCTTGTTTAATTTAAAACAAGTTAAAATACAATAATGGCAACAGTTACAAGAGAAAACATTGGTCTTTTACACGATAAATTAACGGTGAAGCTGAACAAAGAGGATTATGCGCCTTCATTTGAAAAAAAGCTTAAAGAATATAGTAAAACTGCCAACATTCCGGGTTTTAGAAAAGGAATGGTGCCTATTGGCATGGTTAAAAAAATGTACGGTTCCTCTATTTTTACTGATGAAGTATTAAAAACCGTTGAAAAAGAGCTTTACACCTGGTTAAATGCTGAAAAACCTGAAATTTTTGGTCAACCATTACCGCTTAATAATGATTTACGTGGTTTGGATATGAATAATCCTGTGGACGTTGATTTTAGTTTTGAAATAGGCGTAAAACCAGAATATACATTGGCTGATATTGCAAAGGCAAAAGTTACTTTACATAAAGTAAATGCTACTGATGCAATGGTAGATGAAGAAATTGCCCGTATGCAGGTTAAAGGTGGTAATATGACTGAACCTGAAACCGTTGACAATGAAGAAAATGTGCTGAACATTCTGTTTACTGAAGCAGACAAAGACGGTACTGTGGTTGAAGGCGGCGTAAGCAAAGAAAATTCGGTTATCCTTAAGTATTTAACTGATGCTACACAGAAAAAATTTATGGGTAAAAAAGTTGGCGAAACTGTAACCGTGCAGTTGAGCAAAGCTTTTGATGATGATAAACTGGCTATGTTTTTACAGGATTTAGGTTTTGATAAAGACGATAAAGAAGCTGCAAAAAAATATTTTAATCTTGATATTGTAAAGATTGGATTGGTTGAAAAGCGTGAATTAACTGAAGATTTCTTTCAGGAAATTTATCCTGGAAAAGACATTAAAACTGAAGCTGAACTACGTGATGCTATTAAATTAGAAATAGAAAATTACTGGCAGAGCCAAAGCCGTAACCAATTGCAAGATCAATTATATCATTTTTTGCTTGATGAAACTAAAATGGAATTTCCGGTTGAGTTTTTAAAGCGTTGGTTGCAAACCGGTGGCGATACAGAAAAAACACCCGAACAAGTTGAAACTGAATTCCCAACTTTCAGCAACCAATTAAAATGGACTTTAATCAGCGATAAATTGATAAAGGAAAACGGACTTGAAGTTAGCAACGAAGATCTGCGTGAATACATGAAGGTTGAAGTGATGCGATACTTTGGCACCATGAGTATAGGCGACGATACCAGTTGGTTGGAAAGCTATATTGACCGTATGATGAAAGACGAAAAACAAGTTGATGCAAGTTACCGCAGGTTAATAACAGATAAATTATTTAACTGGATTGAAGGACAGGCAAAAGCTACAGAAAAAGAAGTTACTCCCGAAGAGTTAACGGCGTTGCAGCATCATCACGCTCATTAATAACATTAATATTTTATAGTTAGTCCCCTGAAGCTGGTTTCAGGGGATTTTTTTGCTCAAAATTTTGCTCATTTTTTACTTTGTTTATCATATTGAACACTAATAATTCTATTTAATAAACAGATATTTCTTAGGCGTCCGGCTTTTAACAATCCCAAAATTTATTCGATTAATCATTTTAACAAATTGCCATTTTTTGAAGCTAAAAAGGAATCTTTTTTTGTTAATGATTAGTCTCCAAAAATTCTTTGGCATGGTTTTTTACTCTATTGGTTATCAATGAACCGACATTGATAAAATCTGATCACAGAAATATTAAAACGAAACATTATGAAAAAGGTATTTTCAATTTTTGCTGTAGTGATTACATTGGCAGCTTGTAAAAACAACAAGAGCGATATTCCGCCAAACATGGTATTAGTAGATACCACAGGCTTATCAAAAAGCAACAGTTTAACCGATGTAGGTAATAAAAAATATGTTATAACGCCTAAAGCAGAGGTGGCACCGACTAAAACTCAAAACACAACAAGTTCTGCATCATCTAATGCACCAGTAAATAATAGTGCACCGGCGCCTGCAAAGCGTGATAAAGGTTGGAGCGATGCTGCCAAAGGAACAGCAATTGGTGCTGGTTCAGGAGCTATTTTAGGAGCTGTTGTTAGTGGCGATGGTAATAGAGGCAAGGGCGCTGTGATAGGAGCGGTAGTAGGTGCTGGTACGGGCTACGTAATAGGCAGAACGAGAGATAAAAAAAGTGGCAGGGTTGCAAGAGCGAGAGCTGCTAGAAAACAATAGTGGAATACTGTTATAACAAAAAAATCCTGACGAAAGTCAGGATTTTTTTGTTATAATTTTATCTCTTCATCACTATCATCAAAAAAGTGAAACTCGGTTAAATGATAATTGGAGTTAGCCTTTAACTTGATGCGTTGCTTATATTTACGACGCCATTTGCTTAGTTTCGAAAATAAAAATCCTTTGGTAAGATATGCATGTAAAATTGGATGAATTTCTATAGTAAGCCCCGTATGCTTTTGCATAATCAGGTAACTTAAATT
>JBBQPX010000268.1:0-4762 GCA_038216775.1 Chitinophagales bacterium | reverse complement strand
CTTTCTCCGGGCGGGGCAATACAATTAAATGTAGGGCGCAATATTATACAAACCGGTGGAAGTTTATTTTCTACGTCCAGCTTCGGTTCGCAAAATAATATCATTATGACCGGCAACGTAGGTCAAACACTGGAGATTACCAATAATTTTACTGATGTGGGCCTGGCTGTTGCAAATACATCTGCAACACTCGGCGTAACGCTTACTAACAATGTAACTATCCAACCATCGTGTTATTTTAATTTAGTGAGAGGCTATCTAAAATTAGATAATTACAATTTTACAGCACCAGCAAACAGATTTTTTCAAAGCGTTTTTACACCCATGCCAAAAATTGTTACGAGCGGATTTGGAAAATTAAAACTTACAGGAATTACAGCTTCTTCAACAACTATATTTCCTGTGGCGCCATTAACAGTAAACAGTTACGACCCGTTAACTATAACTACTACAGCATCTGCAACAACCAATGATTACAGCGTACGGGTGCAACGAGGTATCGCTTCCGGCAATATTTATTCAACCAAAGTTATAAACCGAACATGGATAGTTAACGGCGCAACTACAGTGGTGGCAAACTCCGTAGGGCTTACTTACCAATACAACGATTCAGCCAAACAAGCCGGGTGTACCAGCAGCGCTCAAATGGAAGAAGGACATTTTGCCGGCGGTGTATGGAATGTGGATCCGGCGGCAACACTTATTGCGCCAACAGGTTCCGACCCTTACGTCGTTGGGCCTTTCTATCCAAATTCAATTGATTCGTCTTTCGCATGTGGTAATCTTGCATCAATACTTGCGGTTGATTATATTATTCAGTTATCGGCACAAAAAAATAATAGCACGGCGGTGTTAAAATGGACGGTTAACAATGTGATTTCTATGAAGCAATACAATATTGAACGTTCCGCAGATGGAAGACATTTTGCAATATTATCCTTGTCAAATACGAATAGTTTCAATTACACTGATATACAGTTATTACCTGGTTTAAACTATTACCGAATCAGAATGATTGATATTGATGGTCGCAGTTATTATAGTAATACTGTAGCAGTCCTTAGTGCTGACCACGGTACCGAGCTTTTAAGTATTGCACCAAACCCTGTAACTGTGGGTATGTTAAATCTACAAATTGCTTCGGCTGTCGCCGGAAAAATGAATGTGATTATTTTAGATATGCAAGCCAGAATTATCAGCACACAAAATGTGCAGGTGATTGCTGGTTTTACTTCAGTAGAAAAGAATGTAACAAGCCTTGTAAAAGGCACCTATATAATTTATGGAGTAAGCAATAATGAACGCACAAAATTATTCAGATTTGTAAAACAATAGTATCAGGCCAATCATAGTCTAATTTTTAATAACTATATTAATCATCATTATCTGCAGTTGCCGTAACTTTTACAAATGCTGCTCTTCTCGGTGCAGGCATTACAGCATGTAAACCTCTTACGCATTTCCAAATTACTTCGCTAAATTCAAGGTCTGGCGCACTATCTTCCTTTGTAAAATCAAACGTAGCAGAACGTTCAGCCAACTCATTCCAAACTACATTTTTATCAGATAAATTTATGTTGGCGGGCAGCGAAGCAAATGATTTGTTATCAGGCATTGCCGTAAAACTTCTCCATAATGGAACAGCTGCGGCATCATATTGGCTCATGGGTGGCAAACCTAAAATCAATTCAATTGTTCTAAGCATGCCGCTGGTTGTATAGGCGGTATGGTCAACAAAATTTCGTTTTACAAACGGGCCGGCAACATACGCCGTAGTGCGGTGAGCATCAACATGGTCTGGACCATTTTGTGCGTCATCTTCTACAATAAAAACAACACTTTCTTTCCAAATAGGGCTGTTGCTTAGGTATTCCAGAAACATCCCCACCGCCAAATCATTATCGGCAACGTGGGCATATGGCGTAGGTTTATTCAAGCTCATACCCTGTGTATGGTCATTAATTAAACGCAGGGTATTTAATTGCGGAACCTGGTTAATAGCAAGCAGCGAATCAAAATCCCGCTTCCATTGCCCTACCCTAGTAGTGTCTCGTACACTTTCATCCCAACCGGTATAATATGTACAGAAATGATTTTCAAGCACAGGAATATTTGCTTTGTAATTATCTGCAAACTCTCCATACGTTCTGTAACTAACGCCAGCTCTTTTGCAGCTTCCCCATAAAAAATCACCTTTATTATTTGCTACTTTTCTATTGCCTTCCGCATCGTATGAGCCACCACGCTTGCCGTAGCTGGTTACCCAGTTTTTTTCCAGAAAGTCGGTAGCGTATGCGCCAAGGCTCCAATTGTGGCCGTCGGCACTCACTTCGCCATCCACATAAAAATTATCGAGCAGCACAAATTCTCTTGCCAGTTTATGCTGGTTAGGTGTTATCCTTTCGCCAAATAAAACCAGGCTTGTATCACCATTTCCTTCTTTCATATCACCCAGTACCTGATCGTATGTTCGGTTTTCTTTTATTATATAAAACACATGCTTTATGGGCGAAGAATCGCCAATTTTACCAGGAACAGGATTGCCCGGCTCTACTGCACTCTGCATCTCTTTTTCTTTGGTATAGGGCGTGTTTTTATAAACCTGAATTGAAAAGTTGTTCAGCTTTTTTTCGGAAGGCATATCAATTATGCTCATGGTTCCTATAAACAATCCGCCAATGTATTGTACTTCTTTTTCCTTATTGCCTTCTTGATAATCTACTTTTTGCCGCCGTCTGGCGGGATTAGGCCCATCAGGATTTGCAAATGAAGAAAATCCTTTTCCATTGGTAACCCATATTTTTTTACCGATAACTTTTACGCAGGTAGGATACCAGCCTACCGGAATAAAGCCTTTTGAAGAACTGAAACCAGGTTTACTTATATCAAAAACTGCCAAACAATTATTATCTGCGTTAGCAATAAACAATGTTTTATCATCTTCGCTTAATCCTAAACCATTGCTGGTACTGCCGGGAGGAGCATCGGGATATAGTGATGCAGTAAGCGTTTCAACAACTTTTTTATTTTTAAGGTTGATAACTGATACGGAATTATCATTTGCATTTGCAACGTACAGAAACTCATTATTTTTGTTTACACAAATATCGTTTGGATTATCGCCAACGGGAATCTGTTCAGTAATTTTTCTCAATTCGGTGTTTACTATTACGAGTTTATCGCAGCCCCAACAACTGATGTACAATTCTTTTTTATCTGCTGATAAAAGGCAGGTATAAGCTTCTCCATCGAGTTTAATTTGCTGTACAGTTTTTTTTGTAAGCAAATCTATTATGTACAACGAATTATTGTCTTTAGTAACCACATACAGCAAATGCTTCGCATCATCAATATCAATACCGGCTGGAGAAATTTTATTAGGCCATTTTTTACCCAGTACAATACTGTCTTTTAAAACGAGTTTATTGTTGATGATAGCGTATTGTAAAATCCAATTATCATTTCCGCCAGCGGCGTATAAATACTTTTCATCACTGCTGAATTTTAAGCCAAGCCAGCTTCGCTTAATTTCTATATTATCAAGTATTTTTTCTGTTTTTGTGTTGATGAGTTGCAGGCTTTGTTTGCTTTGCCCATTATTGGTAACAGCCACCAGATTTTTAGAATTGCTAACCGCAATATTTAATGGCAAATCACCTAATGGCAGACTTCTGCCTGCCGGTGAAAGTGACCAACCATTGGGGAGTGTTACTGTTTTTTGAGCTTTTGAACTTACTGCAAAAAGCAGAAAGAAAAGACAGAGGAAATTTAATTTACGCATCCTGAAGATATTAGACATTAAAGTTAGCAAAAGCTGTCTTTACATCAGTAGTTAAAATCCTCCAGCAAAATATCTTTACATTATATTCCCGAAGGGATTAATATTTCTTATACAAATCATAGATAATCTTTCTATCGGCATCAGTTAATACCGGCGTAGAATCCTGCTGCACAAAATGTAGTTTAAACGACTTTATTGCAGCGATGGAATCCTTTGTATTATAGCCTATAACACGCAAAGCTTGTACAGCATCAAAGTTTACAGGCTGTTTTACGTTTGCGGTATCGTACCAATAACCAAAGCCTTTTGCTGCGAGCTCTTTCCATGGAAAAAATCTGCTTGGGTCAACCTTTCTCGACGGTGCAATATCCGCATGTCCAATAAAATTAGCTGCAGGAATACTGTAGTTTTTCTTCAAAGTTTTTAAAACTGTCAGCAGACTGCTTATCTGCGCTTCTGTAAAAGGTTCAAATCCATTATTATCAAGCTCTATTCCTACAGATACTGAATTTACATCAGTTACATTTCCCCACCTGCCTGTACCCGCATGCCAGGCACGCAGGTAATCGTTTAGCATGTGTTGTACAGTGCCATCTCTGCAAATAACATAATGTGCGCTAACCTGCGTTCTTGGTAAAGTAAATGTAGTCAATGTTTGTTCGCAACTGTTTTGTGCGGTGTGGTGTATAATTACAAAATTTGGTTTCCGCATTCCAAAGTTTGTAGTGCCTACCCAAGCTTCTGCGTTAGTACTGTCAATATTTTCGGGTTGTTTTTTTAGTTCGTTTGCAAAAGACTTTGCCTGCTTTTTATACACACGATTTGTTACAGCATAACCTGTGCTGCAACTGTTTGCAATAACAGCAATCGCAAAAATGAAAAGTATCTTTTTATAAACCATCTACATTATTTTAGAAAACGAAAGTTAACCAATAAATAATACTTTCAATAAAAAGGCCGCCATAAAATGGCGGCCGGTAA
>JBBQPX010000267.1:0-4768 GCA_038216775.1 Chitinophagales bacterium | reverse complement strand
CTTCCCCGTATTCGTCATAGGTAAAGAATCTACAATCTTTAAACGCTGTGGTGCTTTAAAAGATGACAATCTTTTTTTGCAGTACGTTAAAACATCTTCTATATCAATAGTCGTTCCTTCGTGCAAAACAATTTCACCTTCAATAATTTGCCCCAACAGAGGATGTGGACTGCTGCTAATACGTGCCTGTTTAATTTCAGGAATCATTTCTAAAACGGATTCCACTTCTTCTGGAAAAACTTTTAAACCGGAAATATTAATTACAGATTTTGAGCGCCCTTCAATCTTTATCAAACCATCTTCAGTTTTAGATGCGTAATCAGCTGTTAAAAAATAGCCGTTCTTTAAAACATCTTTACTTAATGTTTGTGGCAAAAGGTAAGCATCAAACATGCCCGGACCTTTAATGCCCAGATTTCCAACACTGCCATTTGGTAATGGATTATTTTGCTCATCAAGTATATCAACGGTATAACCTGGCTGTGCGTAGCCAACAGCTTCGGGGTGTTCATCAGATTTAGTATAATTTAAAATAGGTAATCCTATTTCAATAATACCATAGGCCTGACTTACATCAATATTAAATCTTGCTTTAAATGCCCTGCAAACATCTAGAGCAATGGAGGCAGATGTTGAAATTACTTTTTTTAAAGATGGCATTTGTTCGGCACCTGCATCATTCGCCAACAACCTTATTTGTACTGGCGAAGCGTACAATAAAGTTCCTTTGTTTCGGTTGGTAATATCGATAATATTTTTTGCAAGAAAATCTTTTGCAACCGCAATGGCTGCACCAAACTTTACGTATAAAATTACTGAAACGATAAAATGATATGCCATTGGTAAAACCCAAATAACAGTATCTGTTGGCCCAAGTTCAAGTCCTTTGTTAGCTCCGTTAATTCTGTCTAAAACTGTTTGATGAGAAACAAGTACACCTTTAGCTTTTCCGGTAGTACCAGATGTGAATCTTATAAATGCAGGCTGTTGAACAAAAGACGCAAAAGCAACCGACTCATGAATATGTGTAAATGAAAAGCGGAAAGCACCAACCTGCATGGGAATAACAGTTTCTATGGTGTGGAGCGGTTGTATAGAACTTCTGTCATCTATAATAGCGTGCAGTTTTGCCTGCTCCAGTATATCATCAATTTCGGCTCTTTTTAATTGTGGCGACATCGGCATAACTGTAGCTCCTGTACCAACTGCTGCAAAAATACCAATGATAAAATTGCGTCCATTGCCAGCCATTACGCCAATGCCCATACCTTGTTTAATCCCCATTTGGATTAGCTCCAGTCTTAACTTATCAGCCTCAATAAATAAATCTTGAAAAGTAATAGCACCATGTTCATCAAAAATAGCATTATTGACAGGCCATTTTTGCGCAGCTTCTTGAAGTATTTGATACACAGGCAAGTAACTCATACTGCAAAAGTACTACAATTGCTCATTTTGAACTTCTTTTACAGCATCCTTTATGGAGCCGCCCGATGATGCCGCCGCGGCAAGAGCACCTGCGGCATAACCAGTTTGTAAACAGATTCCCATAACGCGGGCACTCGCAATGGCGCCATCTGTTGCTGAAATATTCCGCCCGGCAAAAAATAAATTATTTATACTGTTGGATTGAAGACAATCTGCAGGCACGTGGTAATAATCATCTAGCTTAAAATATTTCAAATTCACCCGCCTGTTTTGTTCCCATATTTCTACCGGCCAGGATGCATTGGCAATACCATCATCAAATTTTTTACAATTTAAAACATCGCCTTCCATCAGTATGTATTTGCCGGTGCTACGTTGGCCGGTTCTTATACCAACTTCTGGTGCTATATGATGCAGGTGAGCATCCTTAAAGGCATCAACATGGTTAACTAAAAATTCAACAAGGTTTTCAACAAAACTATGAGCAACGGTACCCAATTCCTGCAAATTTCCTGGTGCATAGGTAACACGCAACGGTATTCCTATTTTCATAGTTACAGTATTGTTTTTTAAGGAACCTTGCACTATATAAACGCGGTCGTAAAAATCACCTAGTGTACCTTCATCAATGGCGGTTTTTAGCGCCTTCATCATAATCATGCCTAGCTTAAATTCACTTTGTTCGCTAACACCTGTCATGGTAAAAACCTGCGCCGCAGCCTGGTATTGCTTGCTTTTAATTAATGGTAGGGCTGCTGCCTGGCTTACAATACTGTCGCCAGAGCAATCTATAAGCGAAAGCAGATTTATAGTAATTGGTTTTCCCGAAGCAATAATTGATACAGCAATAATTTTATGCTGCTCAACTGTAACATCGTCGAGCACCGCATTAAAATAAACTTCAATTTTATTTGCAATTATTAATTCATTGCAGATGTCTTTAAATGCCTCAATGTTATAAGGAAGATAATGAACACCTTCGGGCGCACTTAGCGGTGTAGTTTGCGAGCGTTCTCTCAGTTGCTCTGCAAATTCTTTAGCAAATCCTTTAACAATGTATTTGGATTCTTTGTCTTTACTAAAATGATACAATCCACAAACAGTACCAACTTCAGCCGCAGTTGCTTTTCCACCCAAATAAGCGTTACGCTCAACTATAACAACTTTTAATCCTTTGCGGGCAGCAGCAACGGCAGCAGCAACGCCAGCAGAGCCGCCTCCTAAAATAACAACATCGGCATTTGTAATTGTATCCATTAATAATTTGCGAGTAAAATTTCCTTTAGTTTTTGTTCAATGAAATATAGTTCGTTTTCGTTTATTACATCTGCCGAGTAAGCAATATTGATATCAAATGCATCATCATGCTTTAAAAATACAAAGGTAAGGCCGGGGGGAAAAGTAAGTGCAGGAATCATGTTAATGTCTTTTAATTGTTCTCCAAACAACGACTTTAATTCATTGAAATTATCTCCGGTAGATGTATATAAAAAACTTGCAAAAACTCCTTTGCCCGTTCTGCTGATAATAAAGTAATACAGCCAAAGCGGAATATGACGCATCATATTTAAAAACATCGTGTATTTCTGCGGAATGCCATCTCTTATTTGATCCATCATTTGCGTACGCAAACATTTTACCGTTTGTTCAATTCCACTAAGTTCACTTTGCGGTATCCGATAAAACAAAAACGATACACAATTTGATATAAGCGGACCAACAGCGCCTCTTAATCTTCCGTCATAAGGTATGGGTAGCCAAATATCGCCTTGCTTATTGCGCTTTTTATTAAGTTCATTATTTACGTGTGCACAACAGGCCACAAAGTATAAAGTATGCCCAAACCGTGACCCGGTTTTAAAAGCATTTTCATTTATTTTTTTTGTTTCAATACTGTTGAACGAAATTATTTTATTACGTGTTTTACCATCAACATGTTTTGTAAGGTCAGAAGCAACGGAGCTAACCGGTTTGCGGGACGAATGCTGTACAAAGCTTTTTACCTGGTACATGTTGCGGATATACCGATAAATATTTGGTTTTTTTTCTTTGGCAGGAAAAAGATAATTAAGATCTTCTGGTATGTTTTCTGAAAGATTATTAAGATGCGCAAACAGCAAGGTTGTGCCTTTAGCATCCAGTAAAATATGGTTCCATGATAAAACAAAACCGCAAGCACCAGATGGATAGAAGATGAGATCCGCTTCTATAAAACGTTGCGCCTCTACAGTAATATCTCTCTCTAAAATTTCATTGGGAATGTTTTGCTCTTTTGCTTCCTGATGTTGCCTTAGTATAATTTCATTGCCTTGGTCTATAAATTTCCAGTATGGTATTTTAAGTAGGCTGCCCGGAACAAGTTGGATATTGCAAAGCCAGTAAATAATGGGAGAGCTTTTTAATATGTCATCTATCTTTTCAACCAATAAAGCATTGTCAAAATAAAATACCTTGCGCATTACATTACCACCGGCACCATATTTTTTTGCGTGTTTATCAAGTACCAGATGAAAGCAGTCTGCACCGCTTAAATGTACTTTTGCAGGAAGTTCAGCTTTATTAAAAGACCTCATGATGTTCTATTCTTTAATCAGGCATCAAGGCATTAGCGCCAGCACCGTGGCAGAAAGTGCCTGCAACGTTTCAAAATTTTCCGGTATTAATTTGTCATCCGGAATGGCTACGCCGTATTTCCGCTCAATAAATAAAATTATTTCTACTGTAGAAAAAGAATCTATACCAGCATGTTTTAAATTGGTAGTAGCACCTATATGTACGTTCTCGGCAAGAATATTTTTCTCAATGTAGCTTTTTATCTCCTCAATTATAATCTCGGGTTCCATTATACGGTTCTTTTTTTGCGGTTAGCAATATAAGATACAGCCATTGTAGCAAAAAAGAAAATCATTAACTTAAATGCCTCTGGTAAAATATCTGTTACATAACCTCCTCTTAAAAATAATTTATAAAAACCCTCCAAACTCCAGTTCAGCGGCGACCAGGCGCTTATGTTACGCATTACCTCGGGCATTACGTAACTGGGTACCCAAATACCGCCCAAAGCGGATAACAAAAGTATGGAAAGTGAGCCCATTATCGCTGCCTGGTGCTCAGTAGTGGCTAAAGTGCCAACCATTACCCCATAACCTGTTGCTGCAAAAGCTGTGGCAAGCGTTAGTAAAAAAATACCAACGATGCTGTGCCCTAATGCCAGCACTGGTAAACCAAGCATGGGTAAAAAATATAATCCAACCGAAAGCATTAGTGCGAATTGTATTAAACATACCAGCACGTACACTATTATTTTGCCATTTACCAATAATAAATAGGGCGTTGGCAT
>JBBQPX010000266.1:0-4795 GCA_038216775.1 Chitinophagales bacterium | reverse complement strand
GGTGTTACAAAAGCAATTACATCATCGGTTGCATAATTGCCATTAGCAAAAGCTGTTTCTAAAAACTGGTGAAAATATATTTTTTGTGTTTCCATAAACGGAAGTAGCATTTTTTTAAAACATCAACCTTCATAAATCTGTTCGCCCTCGTTCTCTTTTACGTCGTAATAGGCAGCCAGCATTTTCTGTTTGTATTGTTGTAATTTTTTATCACTAAATTTCATTTCTTTTTTTACAATGGCGTCAAAAACATCTTTCAGTTGCGTGTCTTCTGCAAATTGAAAGGCCCAGCCTGCGGGCGCTTCTTCCAAAGTTGTATCAACTAAAGTAAAATCCAATAAAACATAGCCAAGGTAATTTTTTACACTATCGTGAATGTTAGTGAGTTTTTCAATTAGTTTTTCGTCGAGTACCGCATTTTCATCAAAAGAAAAGCTATTAAAATATTGCTTGGCCTGGCTTATTACCAGAGTGCTTTGAAACCATTTTGGCTTTAGAAACAATTGTAAAAACCGGCGAGTGAGATCGGCAAGTTCTTGTTGTTTAAAAATATCCAGTTGGTCTATATTGCTTATGCCTTCAATCATTTTAATTATGTCTTCTTCAGCAAGTTCTTTTTTCTGGTGCCACAATTCAATTGCTTTAGCTCTGATAAAATTTTCAGGATGAGAGATTCCTGCAGTTTTTAAATCGCTTTCAGCCGAAAAAATTTCATCGGCCTGTTTTAAATAACTCTCCGCATTTATTTTTTCTAATCCGGTAGAAGCTTTAACCAGCGATGTTATAACCGGTGCTGTGTTCTCTGTTACTTTATAAGCGCCTCTATCGCAAAAAATTTCGGTATATAAACGAAATAACCGGGCCGTTTCGTAATACGATGCTTCGCTGTTGTGGTTATTGGCAATGGCAGTAATAATTCTATCGGCAACTTCCAGTTCGCCGTCCAGCATGGAGTAAAGTTTAATATGGGTTAGTTCATGCGCAAGCACAGCAAGCAATTCATCTTCACCTAATAACTTAGTAATTGCGCCACTAAAAACAATATGTGCTTCACCATCCAGGTAAACAATGGTTGCATTTAACTCTTCGGTATATTGGGCTTGGTAAACAGTTACCGGCAGATTTTGTAAATCCAATTTTTCTTTGGCGATGGCTAATTTATCGTAGATAAAATTATCCGCAACGGGGTCGAATTTGTAGGTGTTTTTTAATAACTCCTTTTTAAACTGCTCTAATTGGCCGTCTTTGTTTTTTTCTATACTGAAAAAATCCCAGGTTTTGGGTTGAGATTTAAAGTGCTCTTTTACTTTTTGGTGATAGGGCAACGGCTGTAGCATCTAACGGTTTTTATTTATAGCTAAATATAGCAAATACTGTGTTACACAAAGCCGCTGTTTGTTATGTTGGCATTACAGCAACGAAAAAGCACGAGATAAACTAAAGCCTGATTAGTTCCCGGTTAAGAAAAGTTTCCCGCTGATTTCGCTGGCTACGCAGAAATTTACTTTTTTACGCCATTTGCGAATTCTGCGGGCTGATTTATTCCACAATCCTCAACTTAGCATAATTCAGCATTATCTTCTTCTCTCCATTTAAATCGAAATTTACTGTAGCGATGGGATTGTGTGCTGCGCCTTCCATTTTCATAACTTCGCCAAAGCCAAACTTCATATGTTCAACTTTGTTGCCTACCTGCAAGTTGCTGGTATCACTGGCTTCAAAATTTTCTGTTGGTGTATGTTCAATGGCTTTAGTAGTTGCCGGTTTTGAGTAAAAGGTTTCCGCAGGTTTTTTTGCAGGCGGGGCACCATATTGTTTTTCTGCACGCTGCGCATTATTAAATCCGCCGCTGCCAAAATTCTTTTGCATACGGTCTCTTGCGCCGCTTTGGTTCCAGCCGCTATTGTTGCCTTGTGTGGCTCCACCAGCGTAGCTTTTATCTACATACATTTCCGAAATTTCATCCAAAAAACGGCTTGGCTCATTTTGTTGCAATTGCCCAAAACGGTAGCGTGCATTTGAATAACTAAGCCACAAACGTTGCTTGGCACGAGTGATGGCTACATAAAACAATCGGCGTTCTTCCTCCAGTTCTTCCCGGGTGTTTATGCTCATGGCATTGGGAAAAAGTGTTTCTTCTAAACCACCAACAAACACCACCGGAAACTCAAGACCTTTGGCCGCATGAATCGTCATTAATTTTACCACATCATCATTTCCTTTATCATCATCAGTATCAGTAAGTAAAACAATTTGCTGTAAGTAAGCACCCAGGCTTTTATCGCCCACTTCACCATCTTCCATATTGGAAGGCGTTTCGGTAAACTCTTTTATAGAGTTTAATAATTCCTGCACGTTTTCGTATCGGGCTAAACCTTCTGTTGTTTTATCGTTAAAGAGTTCCTTTACAATATTTGTACTCTTGCCTACAATAATTGCTAAATCATACGCATTCTTTTTTTCCAGTTCGCTGCGGAACATTTTTACCATGGTAACAAAACCATCTATAGACTCAAGCGTTCCGCTTTTGTAACCATACATGCCAGCATTGCTGATGATATCCCACATGGTAAGATTGTTTTCATTGGCAAATAATACGGCTTTATCAACCGTTGTTTTGCCAATGCCCCTTGCCGGAAAATTGATGATACGTTTCAATGCTTCTTCATCTTGCGGATTTACTACCAACCGCAGGTAAGCAATAAAATCCTTTACCTCTTTACGCTGATAAAAACTCATGCCACCATAAATTCGATAAGCAATACCCATGCGCCTTAACGATTCCTCAAAGCTGCGGCTTTGTGCATTAGTGCGGTAAAGAATGGCAAAATCTTTATTAAAATAATGATTGCGGAGTTTTTGTTCCTGTATAGTATCAGACACCATTTTACCCTCGTCATTATCCGTCATGGTGCGTACCAGCTTTATCTTTTCGCCTTCGGCATTAATGGTAAATAATTTCTTTTCTATTTGTCCTTTATTGTTGCCGATAATTTCGTTGGCAACGTGTAAAATATTTTGCGTGCTGCGGTAATTCTGCTCCAGCTTTACCACTTTTACTTCGTCGTAATCTTTTTGAAACTGTAAAATATTTTCAATGGTCGCTCCGCGGAAACTATAAATACTTTGTGCATCATCTCCCACTACACAAACATTTTCGTGCATGGCCCCCAACAGTTTTACAATTTCGTATTGAGCGGTATTTGTATCCTGGTACTCATCAATCATTATGTATTTAAACTTGCGCTGGTACTTGCTTAAAGCATCAGGAAAGTTTTTAAGCAATATGTACATTTTAAACAACAGGTCATCAAAATCCATAGCGCCGTTTTTAAAACAACGCTTTACATAAGCATCATAAACCTGCCCCATGGCCGGCCGGTTGGCACGGCTGTCTTCCTGCTGTAGCGCCCAATCGTTAATATATTCTCCTGGACCAATTAAAGAATTTTTGGCTGACGAAATACGATTGTAAACTACGTTAGGTTTGTATATTTTATCATCGAGCTGTAGCTCGTTAATAACTGTTTTTACAACGCTTTTAGCATCATCAGTATCGTAAATAGTAAAGTTTGATGGAAAGCCCAGCTTTGGTGCCTCCGACCTTAATATTCTTGCAAACACACTATGAAAAGTACCGATGTATAAATTTCGGGCTTCGGTATTGCCCAACACTCTCTCCACCCTTTCCTTCATTTCGGCAGCAGCTTTATTGGTAAATGTAAGCGCTAGAATGTTGAAGGAATCTACATTATGAAAGCCCATTAAATGCGCAATACGTGTAGTAAGTACTTTGGTTTTGCCGCTTCCTGCGCCGGCAATTATCATTATTGGTCCATCCTTATGTTCCACCGCGGTTCTTTGCGGCTCGTTCAATTCGTCTAAATAGTTGGGCATGTGGCGAAGTTACGAAAGGGAAAATTGGGGTGGAGATGTGTGGGGAAATAAAAAATATTTTGATATTATACCAATGCGATTCAAATAATAGTTCAAATAGGCGCAGCCGAAATTGGACTATATATTTTGTCCAATCGGTATTATTTCACTTTTTAGGCTTGTAAAAGCAGAAGATTTGAGAATTAGGGCAATTTCTTTTACTTCAGATTCGTTTTTATATAAAAGAAAACTTTTTAGCCGAAGTTTTAACGTATCCTATTAAACAAAACCCAAATCTATGAATTACCAAACCAGTATGTCTGTTGAAAAACTGATTCAATTTTATCTCAATGGCTATCCTAACGCCATGGCCACGTTGGTAGAACTATACAAAGACAGGGTTTACCAGTATATATATAATATGGTGCATGATAAGCAAACTGCTGAAGAGTTATTTCAGCAAGTATTCATTTCCCTAATAAATAACATGATTTCGGGTAAGCTAACGGATGATGGCAATTTTTTACTATGGGCAACACGTATTGCGCAACAGCTTTGTATGGAGCACAGCCGTAAATCAAAACTGTCTGTATTAATTAATTCCGCAGATGAAGAAGAAGCGTTAAGTTTTTCCGTTCCTGTAGCTGCGGCAAATGTCAATTATCACGACAGTCATGGTAAAATTAAAAGTATGATTGATTTGCTGCCCGATAATCAGCGTGAGGTATTAACACTAAGCCACTATGGCGGCTTAAGTTTTAAAGAAATTGCAGAGGTTATGAAATGCACGCTGACAGCGGCTTTGGAAAACATGAAATACGGTTTAAATAATCTGCGGGAGATGATGAATGAAAAGGAAATGGTTCTTAATTAACCCATCACTTTATAATAATTAGAAATTTAACTACAAACTTTTCAA
>JBBQPX010000265.1:0-4847 GCA_038216775.1 Chitinophagales bacterium | reverse complement strand
CAACGGGGATAGTCGAGCATTACGTAAGGCAACAACAGATAATTTTCTCCTTTAGATATTTTTGGTGATGATTTTATCACTTCCAATGGCAGCCAGTTTTCAGCTTTGCCAAGTGTAGCTTTTTGGTTTTCTAAAACCAGGGCAAAAAGGCTGCAAACCTTATCTATAATAATACGTTTAGTTAAAATAAACTCCGGGTTATTTACCAGTTGCTGTTCCTCATCAGAAAGCATTAATTTTGAAAAGTTATTCATAAGCCATTAAATTACTACAATTAATTTTTATTTTATCTCCTGCTTTGCATGATAAAGAAATTAGACAAACTTATTCTTAAATCTTTCATTGGCCCGTTTATCGTAACGTTCTTCATTGCCTATTTTGTATTAATGATGCAGGGCCTTTGGAAATACCTGGATGATCTTGTAGGTAAAGGGCTGGATTTTATTACCATCTGCCAATTTCTATGGTACGTTAGTGCATCTATGCTTACCTTATCCATGCCCATAGCTATTCTTATCTCTTCTATAATGACATTCGGTAATCTTGGCGAAAGCTTTGAACTGGTTGCCATAAAATCTTCCGGCATTTCGCTACTACGATTTATGCGGCCTTTAATGTGGGTGGCAGTGGCATTATGTGGCGTTACTTTTATGTTTGCAAATTATGTAATACCCTATGCTAATTTAAAATTTGTAGCCCTTTACAACGATATATTTTATAAAAAACCGGCCTTCGATTTAAAGGAAGGTGTGTTTTTTACCTACATACCCAACTACGCAATTAAAGCAGGTAAAAAAGATCCTGATGGAAAAACAATTCATAATGTGCTGATTTATGAACAAAGTAATCCTTTACAAAATAATAGCATTGTTGCCGAAACAGGTGTGATGACTGTTTCTGCAGATAAAAAATTTTTAGAATTCAATCTTAAAAACGGATTTAGGTATGAGGAACGTGGCAATGCTTACGACACTACCAATGAATTTATAAGACTGGGCTTTAGTTCTTTTAAAAAGCTATTTGACCTAAGCGCATTGCAGCAGCAAAAAACAAATGAAAGTGTTTATAAGAATAACGACAGAATGCTTACTGCGGCTCAAATAAGCATTTCACTCGACTCGTTACAAAGACTAAACGACAGCCTTAAAATGCGCATGAATGCTTCCATAAAAGCAGTTTTACCTTTTATAAACAGAGACGATACTTTATCAAAAAAAGCTGTTGCTATCATCCCAAAATATAACCGGTTCGATTCGCTAATACCCGACTCTGCACGCATGCAGGTAACGCAATCTGCTATATCACTCGCCACTTCACTTAAATATAATATTGAAAGTACAGGCAATGAAATGGAAACCCGAAAATCAGAAATACTTTCTCACAGGGTTGAGTGGCACCGCAAGTTTTCTTTATCCATGGCCTGTTTTGTATTATTTTTTATTGGCGCACCACTTGGTTCTATCATTAGAAAAGGCGGGTTGGGTATGCCGTTAGTGGTAGCCATCATATTTTTTTTACTGTTTCATTTACTAAATATGTTTGGCGAAAAATTTGTAAAAGAAGGCATGTTGCCACCTTATATTGGCATGTGGCTTGCCATTATTGTGCTTACACCGGTTGGCGCTTTTCTTACCTACAAAGCCACCCACGATTCGCAACTGTTTAACAAAGAGTATTACAACAGAATATTTAAAAAAGTGAAAGCGCTTTTCAGTAAGACCAAAACGCTCGCATGAAAAAACTGCTTCTCCCATTTTTCTGTATTGGGACTATTGCCATGGTTATGGTGATGAACAAAACCGGTGCTACTTTAAAAACTTCTTCTACACCCTTAGGTATATTAGATTTAGAGTTTGCATATAACGCTGCAAAAACAACAAGCATTATAAACACCTGGGAGCTAACAAAAAATATTACTGTTGCAAAAATCAATACCTATTGGGATTTCCTATTCATCTTCTGCTACGCTGGCCTTCTATTTGTTGCCTGTAAAAAAATAGCAGCTGCCACAAAAGGCCTGGTTGCCAAAGCTGGAAACTTAATAGGCAAAGGCGCAATACTAGCAGGCTTTTTTGATGTGCTTGAAAATGCAGGCATGCTCCTCACCCTAAATAATCAAGGCTCCGAAACCATTGCATTTCTTACTACATTTTTCTCTGTGATTAAATGGGGGTTGGTGATAATAGCAGTGCTATATCTACTCACTGGTCTGCTTGTGTTGAGCTATCGTAAAATAACCTCACCCCATCCCTCTCCTTAAGAAGAGGGCGTAGAGCCTGAAACTTTAAACATTAATTAAAATGGTAAAAAGGGGATTTGAATCTTTTTTAGTGCAATCCGTGCTAATCCGTGTACAGAGCTTGTCGAAGTATCCGTGGCAAAAACATCAGTTCCCTAAATGGTCTCAGCCTTTGTATTAGACAGAACCAAGTGCGATCCAACTAAAACAAAGGCTGATAAATTGACAAACAATCTGGTGCAAATATAACGGCGTTACCCTCTTAAGGCAAGCACAATTCTTCATGTTTCCATAACTTTTTGACTTCTTTAACATTTCCCTAACAGAGCAAAAAAACACTTACTTTCGTAATTAGGGTTTGGGAGTTATAAGTTGTATTTTATAAGTTGTAAGTTATAAGTCTTGAACTCCAATTCACTATTCACTATTCACCATTTACAATCACAATTCACTATGCAAGTTTGGAAAGATTACCAGGAAAAAAACAAAGACCGTTTTTTAGAAGAATTATTAGCCCTTTTACGCATACCCAGCGTTAGTGCCAAGGCAGAACACGCCCCGGATATGAAGGCCTGCGCAGAAGCCGTAAAACAACGTTTAATTGAAGCAGGCGTAGACAAAGCAGAAATACACGAAACCGACGGGCACCCGATTGTATATGCTGAAAAAATTACAGATCCATCAAAACCAACAGTATTGGTTTACGGCCATTACGATGTGCAGCCCGCCGAGCCATTGGAGCTTTGGAAAAGCGGACCTTTTGAGCCCGTAATAATTGACGGCAAAATTTTTGCCCGTGGCAGTTGCGATGATAAAGGACAATTTTACATGCACGTAAAAGCGCTGGAAACATTAATACAAACCAACACACTCGAAAACAATATTAAGTTTTGCATTGAAGGCGAAGAAGAAGTTGGCTCACCAAACCTTACTGCTTTTGTAAAAAACAACACCGAACTTTTAAAAGCCGATTGCGTACTGATAAGCGACACTGCTATGATAAGTTTAGACACGCCTAGCCTTGACAATGGCTTGCGTGGCCTTAGTTATATTGAGGTAGAAGTAACCGGGCCAGACCGTGATTTACACAGTGGTGTCTACGGTGGTGCTGTTGCAAACCCAATAACAATTCTTGCACAAATGATTGCATCGCTGCACGATGAAAACAACCACATAACCATACCCGGTTTTTACGATGATGTAATTGAATCATCAACCGAAGAAAGAGCCTTAATGGCGCAGGCACCTTTTAACGAGCAGGAATTTAAAAATGACCTGGGCATAAAAGAAATTTGGGGCGAAAAAGGTTACAGCACAAACGAGCGTACCGGCATACGCCCAACGCTTGAACTAAATGGCATTTGGGGCGGCTACACCGGCGAAGGTGCAAAAACTGTTTTGCCATCAAAAGCAACAGCAAAAATTTCAACAAGGCTGGTGCCCAACCAAACCAACGATAAAACAACCGAAATGCTTATAAACCATTTCGCAAAAATTGCACCACCTTATGTTACCGTAAAAGTAACAGCATTGCACGGTGGCGAACCTTATTTAACTCCGCTAGATAGCAGCGCCTACAAAGCAGCAGCCAAAGCCATAGAAGCTACATTTGGTAAAACGCCCATACCTGTACGTGGTGGTGGCAGCATACCTATTTGCTCGTTATTTGAGCAGGAATTGGGTTGCAAAGTTGTACTGCTTGGTTTTGGCCTAGACAGCGACAACCTGCACAGCCCCAATGAAAAATTTGAGCTTGCTAATTTTTATAAAGGGATTGAGACGATACCTTATTTTCATAAGTTTTTTGAGAAGGAAGGGTAAATATTATTTCTGTCATTTCGCCTGTCCCGATTTTTTTCGGGAACGAAAGGAGAAATCTAATTATATCCCGGCAAGTTGATTGCCGGGATTTTTTTTGCGAGCTTTAATTTTTCAATTAAGCATTGTTGTGTTACTCACTTGTACTGTATACCTTTATGGATCTAAATATTTAAGCGTAGATTCTTCTGAAAATTTCATTCTAAACTAACATATAGAAAATGCCATTTACAATATTTTATTCTTGGCAAAGTAGAACAGCAGCTAAGTACAATCGTAATTTCATTGAAGAATGTCTGAAACAGGCAATAAAAGAGTTAAAGAAAGATTTAAACGATGATAGTCCAGATTTCTATCTAGATAGGGCAACAAAAGATTTACCAGGCATGCCTAATATTCCCACCACAACTGAAAAAAAAATTAAAAGCAGTGATGTTTTTGTAGGAGATTTGTCTTTTACAGCTTATACGGATACTAATACAAAAAAAGGCGGACGAAGTTTTGCTGATTTTCTACTTGGCCGAAATAAATGGATACAGGAAGGAGTTTCAAATTCTAATGTCGTCCAAGAATTAGGAATTGCCCAAGGCATAGTTAAGGGTTCGGAAAGGATTGTTACAGTTATGAATCTTGTATATGGGGATCCGTCTCAAATGCATTTTGACATTAAGCAAAGCTTATTCCCAATAACTTATTCATATGATGAGTCAACGACTATAGATCAGCGTAAAATTGAAAAGAAAGAATTAATTAAAAATCTTAAAAATAAAATAAAAGAAATAGTAGAAAC
>JBBQPX010000264.1:0-4854 GCA_038216775.1 Chitinophagales bacterium | reverse complement strand
CATCTTCGCCATCTTTAAGTTTACTTACCTCTTTACCAAATAGTGCTGTACGTATTTCCATGCCAATCTGGCCAGTGCTTAAGCCTTCCATCATGGCTCTTTCTCTATCTACGTTAATGCTTATTTCCGGACTTTTTAAATCTACGTCCATTTGCAAATTCTCAATACCTTCAACTTGATTTGTATCCATATAATTTGAAAGGTCGCTTGCTACTTTTGCGATGCTTTCAAAATTATCGCCCTGCACCTCAATATTTACAGGAGGGTCAGTTGGTGGCCCGCCATCTTCTTGTGCTACCTCAATACTTGCACCAGGTATCCCTGTCATTTGCCTGCGTATTTCTTCTTTAAAAGGCAATGTTTTTTTACCGCCTCGTTTATCGTACTCAACAAAGGAAACCTGTATACGTCCTAAGTTTGGCTGCACACTTCTGTTTTTATCTCTTGGGTTATTGGCGCTAACCGCTACGTTAGTTATTATACTTTCTACAATTCCGCCCGGTTGTGTAGGCAATTCTTTTTCAAGTACTTTCTGTACCCTTCCTTCAAGTACATGGGTAATACTATCGGTGTATTTTATATCTGTACCAACAGGTAATTTTAAATATACATAAACAAAATTAGGGTCGCCGCTGGGGAAGAAAGTTGATTTGTTACCTCTTGCCATCAGCAATAAAACTGATAACACAAATAGACCAAATAAAGATGCAAAAGCCCATACAGGTCTCCATCCTACCAAAATCCATTTAAGTAATTTTTCGTAGCGGTTCATTAAAGCAGGTAAAACTCTTTTCTGAAATTTATGTATCGCATCGTTCAGCACATAAGCATTAAGTACCATCAGCAAACTCATAATGATAAGGAAATTTCCAAAACCATGCATACCAAATAAATGTAGCAGTACTCCGGATATAGCAAAACTTATAAACCATTTATTTTTCCAGATAGCATTCTTTGGTTTTTCATATTCTTTACCCTCGGGCTTCATAAAGCTTACCGCAAAAACAGGATTAAAAATAAAAGCAACTATTAACGAGGCAGCCAAGGTAAGTATAAGCACTGCCGGCAGGTAAATCATAAACTTACCTATAAGCCCTTTCCATAAAAGCAGGGGGAAAAATGGTGCCAGCGTAGTAGCTGTACCTGCAAGTACCGGAATGAAAACCTCTCCTGCAGCTTCTTTAGCACTTCGCACAATATTAACCTTGCCATTGTTATAAATACGATGCGTATTTTCTATTACCACAATAGCATCATCCACAATAATACCTAGCCCAAGCAGCAAAGCAAACAGTACAATAAAGTTTAGCGTAACCGTGGAGCCAATAATACCATCTGCCAGCGGCAAAAACATAAACGCCACAAACACACTAAGCGGCACACTTAATGCCACAAAAAAGGCGTTGGTAACACCCATAAAAAACATCAGAATAATTAATACCAGCACAAAACCTATGATGATGGTGTTTACCAATTCATTAAAAGATGTTTTTGTGGCTTTGCTTAAATCGCCGGTTATAACAACATTTAAATCTTTGGGAAGTTCCTCCTTCACCTTCATTTCGTTAACAATATTTTTTATTTTATCTGCGGCGTCAATAAGATTTTCGCCAGCACGCTTTACTATATTTAATGTAACTACATTTTTTCCATCGAGGCGTGCGTAACTGTCTTTTTCTTTAATGGTATCTTTTAATTCGGCAATATCTTTTAAATAAACAGTTGCTCCCTGCGCACTGCTGCGTACTACAATATTATTAAGATTAAGTGCACTTGCAAACTGCCCTTTTACTTTAATGGTACGCCTCATATCTCCAACTTCAATTGTACCACCTGTAATATCTCTGTTCTCCCTGCTTATGGCATTTTCAATATCCATAAAGCTTACACGGGCCTGGCTCATTTTGTATGGGTCAACATTTACCTGAATTTCACGTTCAGGAGCACCCACAATTTCGGCTCTGGTTATTTCTGTTAGTGCTTCAAACTTATCCTGTAGTTTATCAGCGTACTGTTTTAATTTAATGCCATCATAATCGCCGCTAACATTCACAAACATGATGGGCATTTCGCTGAAAGCAAATTCTGCCGCTTCGGGTTGCGATGTTAAATCGTTAGGTAAATCTGTTTTGGCTCTATCAATTGCATCTTTTACTTTTTGCTTAGCTACTTCGGTTTTAATATCCGTATCAAATTCTACTACAATCAAACTGTAATCGGCTTGCGAGGTGCTGGTAATTTTATTAACCTTAGCACCGCTAATACCTTTTAGCTGTTTTTCAATTGGCCTTGTTACCAGGTTTTCAATATCTTTCGGAGAGTTACCCGCATACACGGTTACAATGGAAATGGTTGGTACCACAATATCAGGAAATTGTTCCTTAGGCATCGTAGTAAACTTATAAAGCCCGAAAAACGATATCAGTACAGCAATAATATATATTGCTGTACGATTATCAACAGCCCAGCTTGTGGGTTTAAACTCTTTAAATTTTTTTGCTACACCTTCTATTATATTCATACAATTTGTGTTGCCCCCGTCCCCTGAAGGGATAACGAGGAGATTGTGTTGCCCCCATCCCCTGAAGGGGTGACGAGGAGATTATGTTTTGTTATTTTAATTGCTTTCGCAATTGTATTTTTTTACCAAGCCTGCAAACTTCATCCAGCTTCATTGGCAACGGCTGTTTATTAATTTTTACTTTTTAATTAAAAGTGAAAATTAATCACTCTTGTACAGTATCACTTTATTGAACTTTTTTCTTATCGTATTCCTAATTTTTTTAAATCAATTTTCAATCTTCGCTCCAATCTCCACGTCACCCCTTTAGGGGATGGGGGCTTCTGGCTCTTAGTTCGTCCCTATTGTTTGCCCCTCATATAAATTTTGAAACGCTTCGGTAATCAATTGGTCACCTGCTTTAAGGCCTGCTTTTATTTCAACATTTTCGCCATACACTTCGCCAATAGTTACCACAACCCTGTGTGCAGTTGATTTACCATTACTGCTTTTTGTAAGTACATAAACGTATTTACCCGTTTCATCACTCTGTATAACATTTACAGGAATTACAATGGCATTAGGTGCTGCATAATCTAATATTTTTATTACAGCAGACTGGCTTGGTTTTAATATGCCATCGTAAGGTATTTTTGCCTCGGCAATAAAACCTCTTTGCAGCGGGTCTATTGATTGGCTTATTAATGAAATAGTACTGCTTATTTTTTTATTGGCATCGGGTATTGTAATTTCTACTGGCGACCCCTTATGTATTCTGGTTAAATAATTTTCAGGTACGTTGGTTATAACTTTTAAAGAAGAAGTGTTTACAATTTTTATTTGAGGCCCAGAGGCTCCCATTCCCGAAAACGTTTCTCCAACTCTTATGGCAACCACATCAGCTACTCCATTTACATCACTGTAAACATTAGCCGTATTTAATTGCTCCTGTATAGTTTTTACTTGTTCGCCTGCGGCAGATAATTGGTTTTCTAAACTGGTTACATTTGTTTTTGCGGTTATTAATTGTACCTCGGTACCAATGCCTTCTTTCCACAAATTTTGCTGGCGCTGATAAATATTTTTAGCAAAACCAAGCTGTGTTTTTATGCCTTCTAATTGTTGCTTCGCAGCCGTTACACTCTGGCGCATTATAGCATCATCTAACTTTAAAAGTAACTGTCCTTTTTTTACGTACTGCCCTTGTGTTACATAAACAGCTTTTACCTGCGCAGGCCCCATACGTGGCGATATGTAAGAAATATTTTCAGCATCTACCTTACCCTGCAAGTCTATATAGTGGTTGAAATTTTGTACAGTTACCGGAGATACACTCACCAGTTTAATTTTTGAAGAGTTTGCTGCGCTGGTATCTATTTTTTCCAGTTCAGCTTGCAGTTTTTTTATTTCTTCATCGTTTTTTGTTGCCTCCGCTTTTAGTTTTTCAATGGCGGCTTTTTTGTCTGCAATATTGGCTGCGCCATCTTTTTTACTACCGCCGCAAGATGCAATTAAGAGCGTGGCAAAAATGGCTATCGAAAGTTGTGTTACTTTTTTCATCTGTTTATAGTTAGTCTGTTTAATTATAATTTTCCGGTGGCTTTTAAGAAATCAACTTTTGCAATAACGGCATCATACAAAGCATTTATGTAATTGGTTTGCGCCGTTTTTAAATCTAATTGTGCTGTGTTTATTTCTGTTGAAGAGCCTGTGCCTATTTCATATTTCTTTTTAGTTTGGCCATATACTTTTTCTGCCAGTGTCATATTCTTTTTCTGATAGTCCATAGTGGCAATTGCTGTGGCAAAATTATTTTGTGCGTCTGCTACATCTCTGTCAATAGAAATCTCAAGTGCTTCTTGCTGGTTCTGTGTTTTCTGAAGTTCAAGTTTTGCTTTTTGTATCCTGGATTTTATAGCAAATCCATTAAAGATGGGAACTCTTATTTGCAAGCCAATGTAAGATGTGTTAAACCAATCGCCTCTGCCAAAAAAATCGAACTTGTTACGCTGTGCCTGTATGGAGTAGTTGCCAACTAAAGACACACTTGGCAACTCGCTCAACTTGTAACGACGTACATTTAAGCCATTCAGTTTGTTAGTTAATACAGCTGCCTGATAATCCTTTCTATCTTTATAATTGTATTGGCTATTTTCCAAAGCAGATTCTTTTATCTGGTCGTCGCTTAAGCTGTCTGTTAAAATCAAACTGTCTTTAACAGGCATGCCCATTAATAGTTTTAATCCTGCGTAGCCATTTTTTATCATGTTAAGCGCTTTCAGCTTTTCCGTTTGCAGGTTTGCAACCTGAACAGTAAGCTTATCAATATCTACTCTTTCTGTAAAACCATTATC
>JBBQPX010000263.1:0-4854 GCA_038216775.1 Chitinophagales bacterium | reverse complement strand
GGCAAGCCGCCAAACAAAATCGAGGCGGAATACTTTGAGGATATTATCTATACCAGTGCCTACCTCAATATAATTTCTACCGTTTAATGTTTTAAAAGCCGGTATTTTATTGCCAGAAGCATCAAAAATATAGTTAACCGCATTGTTTGCATCGCTTAAAGAACCCCAAAGCGATTTAATGGTATAAAACTGCCTGAATTTTAATTTACGTGTGAGCGGAATAAAACGAAAAAGCCCCGAGCCGATGTTATGTTCAATGCTCACCCCAGCATATTTGTCGCTTAAATATTCAAAACGGCTCATCAGATTAAATGCAAAAGGATTGTAATAATACAAATCATTTCCGGGATGATTTTCCAGATTTGTAAAGGGCAATGTGCCATCTATTTTTCCGCCATAAACCCTGTAATACAGCACACCATAAGGTGATATCTTCATCATATCTTTAATTAACAGCGAGTATTTGGTATAATTGTAAGCACTGTTAAATACACCTTTAAAACCTTTGCTAAACATGGCTTCAACAATAGGGTATTTTGTACCGATAGATATACGGTTGTAATCTGTTTTTAAAAACTTTTCCAGGTATGCAAAACGCAATTTTACAGCAACCTCAAAATTGGTTAACGGTGTAGCGTTTTTAACAGAAAAATTATTAAGCTGTGGCAGATTTAAAGTTAATGGTTCATATTGTCTGTGCGATACAAAAAGCTCTGTAGAGAAGCCTTTACCCAAATCGGTTATTCCATCAAACCTCAAATCTTTTACATTAATAAACTTACGGCCGATACCTTTTTTTCTGATGGCTACGGAAAAAATATTATCCTGGCTTACTTCACCAAGCTGGCTGATGCCATTATCAATATCATCCTGATAAGATATATGCAGTCGCATCCATTTAGGGTCTCTTTTTACAACCCAGAAAGCTTCTGCCTGGCCTTTAAAACGCTTATCTCTAAAACCGTACGCTAGATAAGAATGCAAGTACACATTTTTAAACAATTTAGAATTAGTACCAAGGTCAAACCGCAACCTTGTCCCTTGTATGGTATCGGCACTTATCCAGTTAAACCAGGGCCCTATTTCAAACTTGCCTACATAGCGGTAGCCGGTAACTAAAAAGCGTAAATTAGTTTGTAGTTTTTTAAATTTGGGCGTAGCATTAAGCCTATCGATGGTTTGGTAAATTGTTTTTTCGTTTTTTGATAAGGTATCGTGCCGCAAATCTTTCCAGTCTGATTCTTCATTTTTTACAACAGATTTTTCTGACTTTATAAGCTCCTGTATATGCTGTCCGCTAAAAGCGGTGGTTAAAGAATCGCTGTTAATAACAATATCTTTATACGAGGTTGTTTTTCTGCCGATAAATGTGAGCGAATTTTTACCAAGCACCCTAAAATCAGCAAAAAACTTATCCCGGTTTAAAAATATTACCGAATCGTTTATCGGAATATATTCCTGAAAAATACTCACCCTGTCAATAAAATTTATGTTAGCGTCTTTACCGAGGTACATTGATATTCTTCGTATCTGGTATGTTTTTTCAGTAACCCATGCATCGCCTTCAAAAGTATTTTGCCCTGCATGCTTTGGCCGAAACACAAAGTGGTACTGCTTGCCGCCGTTTACAACCTGGGTATCCGGCACAGTAAAAACGTAATAGGCATCTGCATTATCATTAAATGGGCTGATGAAATCCTTGTCTATTACATTCACAAAATTGCTGTAGATGCTTACATTCTGGTCCATTACGCCCAATAGCTTGCTAAAACTTTCGTTGTTAAAACCAACGGTTTTACTGGCTTTAATATTCTCGTAAAATTTTTTGGGACTTTTTTGATAAGCATAATCACTCAAACTCTCTACTAAATAGGTTGGTAAAAAGGGAGCGCTTTCTGAAGTGCTATCAATATTATCAAAAACAAAAGAAAAGCTTTTTAGCAGAAAGTTTTTCCGTGCTTTATCAGCATTAAAATTTTTAATGTCAATTTCTAATTTATTGTATGCTTCATAACTAAAGTTGGGAAGGTCGTATCGGTTGTACTGCTTCTTTTTACTCATTATTTTTTTCCAGAGATAAAGGCCGCGGTTCCATTTTGCTTTTATAACTACTTCGCCTTTGGCACTTCCTCTTTCTAATTGAATATTGAGTGGTTGGTTATTTTGAAGATGAGATATTGGAATTTTATAAAGCTCAAAACCAATAAAGCTAACCTTTAAGGTATCGTTTTTAAAATCGTTGAAATAGAACGAAAAATGCCCCAAGCTATCAGTTATTTTGCCAACACCAGAACGGGCAAAGTAAACGGAAGCAAAGCTGACAGGTTCGTTGGTATGGCTGTCAAATACGGTGCCCGAAAGCGTTAAAGACTGACCGAATGATGCTGAAGTAAAAAAAATCAGGGCTAAAAATAATATACTGTGTTTGAAAAAACTCAAGGAAGTTGAAATTTATATTTGGGTATGGAGTTCATTGTTTGCTTAAAAACTTGATAAAGATATTTCATTTTTAAGCCAAATGGTACAAACTCTAAGTTAAAAAGAAGTTTTTTGTCTGCTTGCGAATTGTAAATACACAAAAATTCAGCCAAAAGTTTACAAGTTGATCTTCTCTGTAATTTCTTTCAGTAGCTTTTCAAGTTCTGAAACCCTTTTTTCGAGACTGGGTAAATTACGGCTGGCGGCCTGGCTGCGTAAGGCTGCAGTATAATCAAAAGCCGGTGAGCCGGTAACGGCAGAGTTGGGAGTTTTTATAGATTTACTTACGCCGCTTTGTGCGTTTATTTTAGTGCCATCGGCAATTTTTAGGTGCCCTACAATGCCAACCTGTCCGCCAATCATAACATTGTTGCCCACTTTTGTGCTGCCGCTTATGCCGCTTTGCGCAGCTATAACAGAATTGTGCCCAACTTCTACATTATGTGCGATTTGTAACAGGTTATCTAATTTTGCTCCGGATTTTATAAGTGTGCTTCCAATGGTTGCCCTATCAATAGTTGCGTTTGCGCCAATTTCCACACCATCTTGTATAACTACGTTTCCAATTTGTGGTACTTTTTTTAGTGTGCCATCCGCCTGCGGCGCAAAACCAAAACCATCGCTGCCTATAACAGTGCCGGCATGTATAGATACATTTTTACCAATAACACAGTCATGATAAATTTTAACACCCGGATGAATAATTGTATTTTCTCCAATGGTAACTTCATCTCCCAAATATACATTTGGATAAATTTTTGCACCATCAGCCACAACCACATTTTCGCCTATATAAGCAAAAGCTCCAATAAAAACATTTTCGCCAATTTTAGCGGTGGCGGCAATGTAAACAGGTTGCTGTATGCCGGTAAGTTGCTGTCTTTTTATTTGCTGATATCTATCTAAAAGTGTGGCAAATGCTGAATAAGCATCGGGTACTTTAATTAACGTAGCTTCTATTTTTTGTTTTATCTCTTGAGATTCATTTACGATAATGATGCTTGCTTTGGTGCTATATAAATATTCTTCGTATTTAGGATTAGCCAAAAAAGCAAGCTGCCCTGCTTGGGCTTCTTCAATTTTACCAAAAGACGCAACGGCTGCATCGGCATTGCCTTCTACTTTGCCACTGATTATCATGGCTATTTGTGCTGCGGTAAATTGCATAAGTTGGTTAATTGTTAATGGTTAATAGTTTGTGGCTTATATGGATTTACAAATAACCATTAACTAATAACGAATCATCTTAGATAACAAATGTAATATTTTTTAACCGTGCCCATCAAATTTTGATTTATGAGTGCATTATCAACTTCTGATATATCTTTTACAGAACCATCTTTAAAAAGAATATGAATATGCTCTTTTTCAATGTTGTAAGTGCTGCTGCTAACATCTCCGGCAAAAACAAGCCAGGCTGCATCTTCTTTACTAAGACCGAGTTTTACAGCTGCCTCATCAATTTTTTGATTAACAACAGCTTCATCAGCAGGGGCACTTAAAAATTGCACTTTTAGTAACTGCCGGTTAATAATTCCATTGCAAAGAAATGATAAAACTTTGTCTTCGTGGTGGCACCAACCTTTTATAGCTGCCATTACATCTACATCATCCAGGTTGCAGAATTCCTCCAGCGTAACTGTTTGTATAGGCTGTGTAATAAAATTATGCAGTGGCTGTTGCGTAGCGGCTTTTATGTGTTTAGCTCTTTTAATAATGCGTTTAAGCATTTGCTCGGCACATAAAACGGTTTTGTGCAGGTAAACCTGAGCATACATCAGACGGCGGGCAACTAAAAATTTTTCTATGGAAAAGATTGATTTTTCTTCAACCATTAATTCGCCATCGTGCACGGTCAGCATTTTTAAAATGCGGTCGTAGCCTATAACACCTTCGTTTACGCCCGTAAAAAAACTATCGCGGTTTAGGTAATCCATGCGGTCCACATCAAGCTGACCACTAACTAACTGGTATAGAAATTTTTTATGGTAACGGTCGGTAAAAATTTCTAAAGCAAGGTTTAGCTGTCCGCCAAACGACTTGTTAAGGTCCTCAATTATCAGTAAAGATAAATCCTCGTGGTGCATACTTTCTACAAGTACATGCTCCAACGCATGGCTAAAAGGGCCATGACCAATATCGTGTAAAAGGATAACGATTTTTGCTGCCTGTTCTTCATCGGCGGTAATTTCAACGCCTTTGTTTTTAAGCTCACTAAGTGCAATGCCCATTAAATGATATGCGCCCAATGCATGATGCAGCCTTGTGTGTACAGCGCCTGGGTAAACCAAACTTGCCAATGCCATTTGGTTAATGCGGCGCAGTCGCTGAAAATAAGGATGAGCAATTACCTGGGCTATTAGTTCATCATCAATG
>JBBQPX010000262.1:0-4881 GCA_038216775.1 Chitinophagales bacterium | reverse complement strand
ATGCCGCATATGTATATGGACGATTTAGAAGACGTGGAAATAAATATTAAAAACAGGCTGTACGGCTGGGCAAATAAAAATGGCAAAGCACTTGAATTTGAAACGCTGGACGAAAAATTTGAAAATGGTCGTCGGCTTTTTACCATCGGCGCAACAGTTGATGGCGAATTAATAGCACAGGCCAAAGGATTTAATAAAAAAGATGCCAGCCAGATTGCAGCGCAACTGGCGGTAGATAAACTGGGACTTTAACCAATGGATAATGGAATAACCTATAATTAATAATGTTGAATAAAATCGAACGGGCTTAATTATCCATTATCCAATTATCCATTAAGTAACTATCAATTATCACTATGACTTTTGGAATTTTAGGAAGTGGAAGCTGGGGAACAGCGATTGCAAAAATACTTACCGATAACGGTAACACTATTTATTGGTGGAACAGGAGTGAAGCTCATATTGAATATATTAAGGAAAGGTACCACAACCCACAATATTTACCTACAGCACATTTTGATGTTTCAAAATTAAAACTCACTACTAACTTAACAGAGGTAATTGCAAACAGCGATTGCATAGTAATAGTCATTCCATCTGCTTATGCAACCGATGCTTTAAGCGGACTTGATAGAAATATTTTCGCTGGAAAAAAAGTAATCTCTGCTATAAAAGGCATTTTGCCCGAATGCAATTTGTTGCTTAATGAATATCTGAAAAAAGATTTTAACGTTGAGCTAAACGATTATTTTGCCGTTCTTGGTCCATGCCATGCGGAAGAAGTTGCCAGTGAAAAATTATCGTATCTCACCTTTTCAGGTATTGATAAAGAAGTAACCCAAGAAATAGCATCCTACTTTAAAACAGACTATTTAAACACAGTTGAAAACGATGATATTTTTGGTGTACAATACGCCGCCGTACTGAAAAATATTTATGCCGTTGGTGCCGGCATTGCCCATGGTCTTGATTACGGCGATAACTTTTTAAGCGTATTTATTGCCAACTGCGCAGATGAAATGGCCGGCTTCTTAAAAAAAGCAGGCATTAAAAATATGGAAGTTGGCCATACCGATGTTCGCAAACCAGCTGAAGAACACCGTGCAAACAATTACGCAGCATCCGTATATCTCGGCGATTTATTAGTTACATGCTATTCTCTCCACAGCCGCAACCGTGCCTTTGGTAACATGATTGGCAAAGGTTATTCCGTAAAAGCTGCACAATTAGAAATGAGCATGGTAGCAGAAGGTTACAATGCCAGCAAGTGCATGCACGTAATCAATGAAAAAGTTATGGCAGATATGCCAATTGCAGGTACTATTTATAAAATTTTATGGGAAAAGCTTGCTGCTACCGAAGGATTTAACAGTATTGAGTTGCGTCTGATATAAAAAGATGGTAGCTTTAAACTAGAAAAAACGAAAACAATGCCTTTCTCTTTTTCAAATATCAGTACTTCAGCCATTATTTTTATGGTGCTTTGCTTAACTGTAGTGGAGATAGTAAAATATTTCAGAAAGCACTACAGCCACTCAAAAAAGTAGCTCTGAAAACTCCCCCAAATTCTTTACAATAAAATATGGATACTTTTTATTAAAGCATCTAATTGTAAAAGTTTATGAAACAAATTATTTTTTTTGCATCCATTTTATTTTTATTTGGTTGCGAGGCGAAGAAAAATGAAAATCTGATATTTGATGTTTATTCCGTTGTTGTCGATAATAGCTTTAGTAAATCTTCTACAACATCTGATAGCATATTTATAGTCCTAAACGATTCGATTTCTGATTTCAAAAATGAGTTGGGTGAGCTGATTTATTCTGTAGAAAACAATAGCTCTTTTTTTGACGAATATTTCCATGGAGATACCAGTTTCAAAAGTTTTATTTTAGGAATTAAAAGAGTAGATAGCCGGGTATTACCAATGAAACCTGATAAAATAAAATCAACGCGGAATTTTATTATAACTACGACCAAAAAATTTCACGCAGCAAGTGAATTATATTCAACTTTATATTTATCAAATGTTGTTTTTAACGAGCAGCTTGATAAGGCAATCATGTTTGTAAGCGGAAATTCCTCTGGTAGTTGGGTTTTCCTAAGTTTTAAAAAACATGTATGGATTTTTGAAAACAGAATTACTTTATGGTTGGTTTAATCTAAAAAAATAAATCCGCCGCTATTCCATCAGCAAATAATTTCCCTTCTCTGGTTAATATAAGATGATTGTTTTCATGACTTAATTTACCTGTTGCTTCAAACTTGCGAGCCCCTTTCAATATCTCAATTTTTTTATCATCTCCAAAATTTCCACTCACATAATCTAAATTCAAACCTTCCATTGTTCTCAACGACGTCATAATATACTCGTTAAGCTGCTGCGTTTCTGTAAGTATTTCTTCTTCAAAAGGTATAACGCCATTCTGCAAAGATTGAATGTACAAGCTGTTGTTAGAAACATTCCATTTTCTACTTTTGCCATCAAAGGCGTGTGCTGCGGGACCGAAGGCATAATAACTTTCACCCAACCAGTAGCTGCTGTTGTGTTTGCTGCGCAAACCGAGTTTTGCAAAGTTGCTTATTTCGTAATGTTCATAGCCTGCTGCCTGCAACCAATCCATCAACAATAAAAATTGCCTCGCTTGTTTTTCTGCATCAACGGATTCTTTTTTATGTTGCGCAATCATTTTGTCTAAAGCCGTTTTAGGCTCAACAGTTAATGCATAGCATGAAATATGCGGAATGTTTTTTTCAATTACCATATCAACATTACGCTTCCAATCAGCATCGCTTAAAATGGGCGAACCATAAATTAAATCAACAGAAAAATTTGTGAAACCGGCTGCCCGTATTTTATCAATACATATCAAAGATTCGCTGGCAGTGTGTGCCCTGTTCATCCATTTTAATTCTTCTTCCAAAAAACTTTGTATGCCAACGCTCAAGCGGTTAATGCCAAGCAATCTCCAGTCGTTAAGTTTTTCATCAGTAATATCATCTGGGTTTGCCTCCAGCGTAATTTCAATATCATCAGCAAAAACAAAACGATTGCGTAATGCATCAAAAATTAATTTTAATTCGTTAATATTTAAAATGCTGGGCGTGCCGCCACCAAAATAAAGTGTTGAAATTTCTTCCTTCGCTTCAATCTTCTCCGTTTCCTCCCCCTTCGGGGGAGATAGAGGGGGCTTTATCTCCATACAAATCGCCTCCACCATTTTTTCCTTTTTCGCCAGCGAAGTAGAAAAATGAAAGTTGCAATAATTACAAGCCTGCTTGCAAAACGGAATGTGTATATAAATGCCCGGCAAAGAATTTTAGTTTAAGTTCCGATAAGTATCGGGATATTATTTAGATTTGAATATTAATGACTCCTGTTAAATTATTATGCTGCAAAATTCTGTTTCCTGTATTGTTATGTACCGGATTTTTGTTTGCTGTTGTGCCATGTAATGCACAATCAAAAAAAGCGCCGCTTTATCAATTGCTAATTCAGTACATTGACAAAGATAACTCCTTTAACGCACAGCCGTTAAAGTTACAAACTGCTTTTGCCAGCAAAGCTGCGTGCAGTGAATATATTAACGGATTGCCTACGTTATTAAGCTCCAAAGGCTACCCAACAGCATCGGTTGATAGCGTTTTTGAAAATCAAGCAGTAACCACTATACATTTATACCTGGGCAAACAATATCTATGGATAAAACTAACACCTGATGGTATTGAAAAAGCGGCTATGGATGAAAGCGGCTTCAGGGAGAAAGATTACAGCGGCAAATTGCTAAACATTCAGCAGTTAGTTTCCATGCAGGAAAAGGTTTTATATTATTATGAAAAAAACGGGTATCCCTTTGCTGCAATTTATTTAGACAGTATAAGACTTGATGACAATAAAATGGATGCTTTTTTACGGGCTAAAAAGGGCCCGCTTTATCGCATTGACAGCATCCGTATTATGGGTAAGGTTAAAATTTCGCAGAAGTTTATACAGCATTACCTTGGCATAACAAATGGCAGCTTATATAACAAAGAAAAAATAGATCAAGTAGATAAAAAAATATTAGAACTTCCCTACCTGCAGGAGTTACAGCAAAATGATGTTACGCTGTTGGGCACTGGCTCCGTGCTTAATTTGTATCTGGCACCCAAACGTGCCAGCCAGGTAAATTTTTTAATTGGCTTTTTACCGAGCAGTACCCAAGGAGGTAAATTACAATTAACTGCCGATGTAAATCTCGATTTAAAAAATGCATTAGGAAATGGCGAAAATATTCTTCTAAAATGGCAACAGCTTCAGCCTAAATCTCCGAGGCTAAACCTCGGTTTTCAACAGCCTTATATTTTTAATTCAAATTTTGGCTTCGATTTTTCATTCGACCTGTTTAAAAAAGACTCTACTTTTCTGCAGGTTAACGCACTCGGTGGCTTGCAGTATCTGCTATCTGCAAATCAATCGGGTAAAATATTTGTACAATGGCAAAATAGCTTTTTATTGGGTACTGGTGTAGATACAAATTTGGTAAAGGCTACTAAGCAATTACCACCCAATATTGATGTTACCGCAGTTAACGTTGGGCTGGAGTACGAGTGGATAAAAACTGACTATAAACTTAATCCCCGCACGGGCAATGAAATAAAACTCACCGGAACTGTTGGTATAAAAAATATTAAAAAAAATAACGAAATTCTCAATTTAAAGGACCCTGCTTTTAATTATGCCAGCCTGTATGATTCCGTTAAATCACGGGCGTATCAATTCAGGGTAAAACTTGGTGCAGCCCATTATTTTCCAGTTGGTAAGCAGGCAACAGTTAAAACTGCAATAAACGGCGGCCTGTTTATCAGCCCGAGCACCTTCCGCAACGAGCTTTTTCAAAT
>JBBQPX010000261.1:0-4882 GCA_038216775.1 Chitinophagales bacterium | reverse complement strand
CATACAATTGAAAATGAAATTCACAAAAGAAAAATTAGAAAAGGCGTTTGCTGAATTGTTGGGGCAAGAAGGAAATAAATAGGCAATCAAAAATGAACACAGGCGAAATACTTATTTACCAAAACACCGATGGCAACATTAAAATAGATGTTCGTTTAGAGGATGAAACCGTTTGGCTTACACAAGACCAAATGGCTTTGCTTTTTGGAAAGGCAAAATCTACTATCAACGAACACATTAAAAATGTGTATGAAGAGAATGAGCTATCAGAAGCTGGCACAATGAAGAAATTCGGAATTTCCGAATTTCAGCAAAAAGCCCATCATTACTACAATCTTGATGTAATCATTTCAGTTGGCTACCGTGTAAAATCACCGCAAGGCACACAATTTCGTATTTGGGCAACGCAGCGTTTAAAAGAATACATCATCAAGGGTTTTGCTTTAAACGATGACCGTTTAAAGAGGGGCAACTCCATGAATTATTTCAATGAGTTGCAGGAACGTATTCGGGAAATACGGATTTCGGAACGGTTTTTCTATCAAAAAATAAAAGACATCTACACCACAAGTATCGACTACGATGCAAAAGACGAAAAGACCGTTGAGTTTTTTAAAGTAATTCAAAACAAATTGCTCTGGGCAATAAGCGAACAAACCGCAGCCGAATTGGTGTATCGCAGAGCAGATGCTACATTGCCCTTATTGGGTATGCAATCGTTTGACAAAAAAGCAGCAACTGCAATTAAGAAAACAGATGTAAGTATTGCTAAAAATTATTTAAATGAAAATGAAATAAAATTATTAGGATTATTGGTTGAACAATATTTGGCTTTTGCCGAAACAATGGCACAGCAGCAAACGCCTATGTATATGAAAGATTGGATAAGCCGCTTAGACAATATTCTGCAAATAAACGGAAGGGAATTGCTTACCCATGCTGGAAAAATCAGTCATGAAATAGCATTGCAAAAATCGGGTGATGAGTTTGAGAAGTTCAAACAAATGCAAAAGGTAATTGAAAAGACAGAAAGCCTACAGGAACTGGAAAATGACATTAAAAAATTACCCAAACCTAAAAAATGAAATTCACCGAAGCAAAATTAGAAAATGCATTTACGGAGTTGTTGGGGCAAGAAGGCTTTTCCCACCAATTTGGTATTACCATTATCCGCAAGCCAGATGAAGTATTAATAGAAGCAGATTTGCATAACTTTCTATTAACGCAATACGCTGGTGATGGCATTACGGTAAACGAAATAAAATCTATTATTCTTCAACTAAAATCACTTTCCGCATCCGACTTATACGAAAGCAATAAAACCTTTCTAAAAATGCTTTCAGATGGTTTTATTCTTAAAAGAGAAAACCGAAGCCAAAAAGATATTTACATTCAGCTTATAAATTATGCCGGGCTAAATAAACAGCGTCAGCCAGATGCTGCGCAGTTAATTGCAGTGGTTGCCGAACCGGAAGCTGCATATTGCCCCGATAATAATATTTACAAATTTGTAACACAACTGGAAATTGTAGGTTCTGAAAAGCGCATACCTGATGGCATTGTGTATATTAATGGGTTGCCATTAGTAGTGTTTGAGTTTAAAAGCGCCATCAGGGAAGAAGCTACTATTCACGATGCCTTTAAGCAGCTAACTGTAAGATATCAAAGGGATATTCCTGAACTGTTTAAATACAATGCCTTTTGCGTTATCAGCGATGGCGTAAACAACAAAGCAGGTTCGTTCTTTGCGCCTTATGAGTTTTATTATGCCTGGCGCAGGGTGGCAGGTTTAGCAAAAGAGGTTGATGGTATTGATAGTATGTTTACCCTCATACAGGGGATGTTTAATAAAAACCGTTTGCGTGATATTATCCGCAACTTTATTTACATACCCGATAGCAGCAAAAAGAATGAGAAAATTGTTTGCCGCTATCCGCAATACTATGCGGCAAGGGCTTTATACGATAATATAAAAAAAGCCCAAAAACCTGATGGAGACGGTAAGGGCGGAACTTATTTTGGTGCCACAGGTTGCGGTAAAAGTTTTACCATGCTTTACCTCACCAGATTGTTGATGAAAAGCGAATATTTTGAAAGCCCCACGATTGTATTAATTACCGACCGCACCGATTTAGACGACCAGCTTGCTGGCCAGTTTACCAATGCCAAAGGTTTTATTGGCGATAATACTGTTGTAAGTGTAGAGAGCAGGGCCAACCTGCGGGAGTTATTGCAGGGCAGGCAAAGCGGCGGCGTATTTTTAACCACCATATACAAGTTTACAGAAGATACTGAACTGCTTACCAACCGCACCAATGTTATCTGCATTAGTGACGAAGCGCATCGCAGCCAGGTAAACCTCGACCAGAAAGTAAAGATTACCGATAAAGGCGTTACCAAAACTTATGGCTTTGCCAAATACCTGCACGATTCTTTACCCAACGCAACGTATGTTGGCTTTACCGGAACGCCTATAGATGCCACGCTTGATGTGTTTGGTAAAGTGGTAGATGCGTACACCATGACAGAATCAGTAAAAGATGAAATTACCGTGCGTATTGTGTATGAAGGCAGGGCTGCTAAGGTATTACTGAATAACAGCAAACTAAAAGAAATTGAAGCATATTATGCCCACTGTGCAGAAGCGGGCAGCAACGAAAATCAGGTAGAGCAAAGCAAAAAAGAAATGGCGCAGATGTATGCCATTATTGGCGACCCCGACCGACTGAAAGCAGTAGCTGCCGATTTTGTGCAGCATTACGAAAAAAGAGTTAGCGAAGGCTCAACCGTAAAAGGTAAAGCCATGTTTGTGTGCAGCACCCGGGATATTGCCTATGAGTTGTATAAAAACATAATCGCCTTAAAACCTGAATGGAACGAGATACTTACAGCCGAAGAAGGTGCAACACTAACCGACAAAGACAAGCGGGAACTAAAACCCATAGAGCGCATTAAAATGATAATGACCCGTGGGCAAGACGACCCTAAAGTGCTGTACGATTTAATAGGGACCAAAGAATACCGCAAAGAATTAGACCGTCAGTTTAAAAATGAGAAATCAAATTTTAAAATTGCCATTGTGGTGGATATGTGGCTCACCGGTTTTGATGTACCATTCTTAGACAGTATTTACATAGATAAGCCAATACAGCGGCATAATTTAATACAGACTATATCCAGAGTTAACCGCAAGTTTGAAGGAAAAAACAAAGGCCTTGTGGTAGATTATATCGGCATTAAAACACAAATGAACCTCGCCTTAAAACAGTACAGCGAAGGCGATAAAGATAATTTTGAAGACATTGCAGAATCTATCATTGTCGTTCGTAATCATTTGGACTTGATGGCAAAAATGTTTCACACTTTCGATAACAGCAAGTATTTTAACGGCACAACCTTACAGCAACTAAACACTTTAAATTTAGCTGCCGAATTTGCACAGCAAACCAAAGAGTTTGAAACGCGGTTTATGGGTCTGGTGAAGCGACTTAAAGCTGCTTATGATATTTGTGCAGGTAGTGAACAGTTAACCCAATCAGAAAGAGATTATACGCATTTTTATTTAGCAATACGTTCCATTGTTTTTAAACTCACCAAAGGCAATGCACCCGACACTGCACAAATGAATGCAAAAGTGAGGGAGATGATAAAAGAAGCCTTACAAAGCGATGGCGTAGAGGAGATTTTTAAATTAGGTGATAATGCAGAAACCGAGCAGGATATTTTTGATGAAGATTACCTGGTTAAGATTGATAAAATTAAATTGCCGAATACCAAAATAAAACTGCTGCAACAGCTACTTGCAAAAGTAATTGCAGAAATCAGAAAAGTAAACCGGGTAAAAGGAATTGATTTTAGTAAAAAAATGCAGGCCTTGGTTGAACGCTACAACAATCGTGATGCCAACGATATTTTAAGAAGCGAAGTGTACGAAGAAATGGCCAATGCCTTAACTGATTTAATTTGGGAGGTACACAAAGAATTTTCAGCAGGTGATGCACTGGGAATTGACTTTGAAGAAAAAGCTTTTTACGATATTTTAAAAGAGCTCTGCATTAAATACGATTTTAAATATCCTGATGATAAAATGATAGACCTTGCAAAAGCTGTTAAAGACCTTGTTGACGGGCAAGCTAAATTCCCTGATTGGAATAAAAGAGATGATATTAAGTCTGCCTTAAAGGTTGGGTTGATATTATTGCTTGATGAATTTGGTTACCCACCGGTGGAAAGAGACGAAGTATATGTAGAGATTTTTGAGCAGGCGGAGAATTTCAAGAAGAATAGAAGTTAAGATAAAAATATTATTTATGTCTATCCGATATAAAGCTTTAACATGGCTTGTAAGTTATCATAAAATTACAAATGGTACAGTTGTTACAACTAAATACTATACACCAGAACAGTCGTGGCCAAAAAAACAAGTATGGTGGCCACAGATTTCTAAACATGAAATAGAAACTACAGCTGATAAATATATTAATATCGTTTGTGAAAGATTGCCAGACAGTGATGATTTTTATTATTTAAAAGTGCCTGTAATGTTTATTAAGGATAACCTGAAACAGTTTCATATCGTAAAGGACAAAACCATAAGTATGTATCTTTCTGCTGATAAAAATAACCTGTTTGAAGAAATAAGAGGTACAGGAAAGTTGGACTTTAAGCAGTTTCTGGTTTCTTAATCATAGGGGCTGGTAAATAGCTACTTATGGAGCTGTAGCTGCAATTGCAAAATTGTTATTCATTTACAACGCTGCAGGATGATGTTCAAATCTCTCATGTTCATTTTAAAAATTACAATTTTTATTAAAATAGCTACCTGGAATATTGAGCGGCCAACAATGACCGGCAAAAGACTACCAATAATTATAAATTGTTT
>JBBQPX010000260.1:0-4884 GCA_038216775.1 Chitinophagales bacterium | reverse complement strand
TGAAGTGATGAAACGGTTGAAAGAAGATTTTGTAATTGTATCCCTGTACGTAGATGTGCAAAGTATTGACCTGCAGGAAAATGAACAATACTACTCAAAATCATTGAACAAAAATGTTGAAACACTGGGCGATAAAAATGCAGATATGCAGGTTACTAAATTCGGTGCCAACAGCCAGCCTTATTATTTCTTTTACGATGGTAGTGAAAAAAAATTGGTTGAAGAGGGTTATGGTTACGACCCGGATATAAGTAAATTCATTAACCTGCTGGATAAAATTAAAAACGAATACAAAGAGAAAGTTTATACTAAGAATTAATATTTATTTATAAATGCAAATATATTGTGAACGGCAAATAACTAATATGTAATAATTGTATTTTTGGCACTCTTAAAAATCTCAAATAATTTACTATGCGTTTTATTAAACCTGTATTATTTTCCTTTGCGTTTCTATTTGTTATAAGTGCTTATGCACAAACCGGTAAATACGAATGGAAAGAAGCTACCTCGGGAGGATACATTTATAAATATGTAACCAATGATCCGGCCAAAGCCAGATTTTATACTTTAAAAAACGGGCTCACCGTAATTTTAAGTCCTACAAGTAAAGACCCACGGATACAATGTTATGTGGCAACAAAAGCCGGTAGCAAAACGGACCCGGCAACGCACACAGGCCTTGCTCATTATCTGGAGCATATGCTTTTTAAAGGAACCGACAAATACGGCACATTGGATTGGAGCAAAGAAAAACCTCAATTAGATAAAATTGATGCTTTGTACGAAGAATATAATAAAACTACTGATGTAGAAAAGCGTAAGGAAATTTATCATCGCATTGATTCAGTTTCTGGTGTTGCATCAAAATTTGCCATTGCAAACGAGTACGATAAAATGATGAGTAGCATGGGCGCACAAGGCACAAATGCATTTACTTCTTTTGAGCAAACAGTCTATACTGATGATGTTCCGGCAAATGCTATTGATAAATATCTTGCTGTGCAGGGCGAGCGTTTTAGAAATCCTGTATTACGTATTTTTCATACGGAGTTGGAAGCAGTATATGAAGAAAAAAATCGCGGACTTGATAACGATGGAAGAAGAGTTATTGAAAAATTGTTTGAAGAACTTTTTAAAAATCATAATTACGGCAAGCAAACAACGATTGGTACAATCGAAGATTTAAAAAATCCATCACTGCTTGAGATTAAAAAGTATTTCAACAAGTATTATGTACCCAATAACATGGGCGTAATTATGAGTGGCGATTTTAATCCGGATGAGATGATAAAGAAAGTGGCCGCTACATTTTCTTACATGGAAAACAAGCCGTTAGCAAAATATACATTTCAGCCCGAGCAACCCATTACTTCACCTATTGAAGCCGAAGTTGTAGGTCCGGATGCAGAGACGGTAACTATTGGATTTCGTTTGCCGGGCAATAAATCAAAAGATGTTTTAATTGCTGATTTGGTAGGGCAAATCCTTACCAATGGTAAAGCCGGTTTAATGGATTTAAATCTGGTTAAAAAGCAAAAACTGCTTGGTGCATCTGCTTCAACTTTTACTTTAATTGATTATGGAATGCTTTATATGCAGGGCAGACCTACACTTGGCCAATCGTTGGAAGATGTAAAAGCGTTAATGCTTGGCGAAGTAGAGAATCTTAAAAAAGGAAATTTTGATGATGACCTTATTACATCCATCATCAACAATCAGAAAAAAAATACCATACAGGCAACAGAAACTTATGGCTCCAGAGCAAACAGTTTAATGGATGCGTTTACCAATGAACTGGATTGGCGTGAGCAGGTTGCTTATACCGACCAGCTTTCTAAACTTACTAAAAATGATATTGTTGCTTTTGCCAATAAATATTTTGGTAATAATTATGTTTCTATACTTAAACGTAAAGGAGAAGATAAAAATATTATTAAGGTTGATAAGCCACCAATTACTCCTGTAGAAACAAACCGTGATGCACAGTCTGCTTTTGTGAAACGTATAAATAACATGCCGGCTACACCTGTAAAACCTGTTTGGTTGGACTACAATAAGGATTTAAGCAAAGCGAAAGTTGGACCTGCAGAATTATTATATGTTGCGAATAAAGATAACAGCTTGTTCAGGCTTAGGTATCGTTTTGATATGGGAACATGGAACGATAAAAAATTAGGTCTTGCAGCACAATACCTGCAATTTTTAGGTACAGATAAAATGAGTGCGGCTGATATTACCAAAGCATTTTACAAAATTGCCTGCAGCTTTAATGTGAGTGCCGGCAGCGAGTTTACTACAGTTACTATTGAAGGCTTGCAGGAAAATTTTTCAAAAGCTGTTGAGTTGTTTGAAAATTTACTTGCAAATTGCAAGGGTGATGAAGATGCTTTAAAATCGCTTAAAGCAAGAATCATAAAATCGAGAACGGATGCAAAGGCAAACAAAGGCGCTATTATGAGCGGATTGGCTAATTACGCACGTTATGGTGCTAAAAATCCATTTAATTATGTAATGAGCGATGTTGAATTGAATAGTACAACAGCCAATGAGTTGGTGGATATTCTACATAGCTTAAATAGCCATGAGCATAAAATTTTATACTATGGTCCACAGGAAGTTAACCAGTTAATAAGCAAATTAAGCACTACACATAAATTGCCTGCTGCATTTACCGGTAAAACTGAAAAAGCGAATTTTAATTTTGCTACGCAGGATAAAAACCAGGTTTTATTTGCTGATTATAATATGGTTCAGGCTGAAATACGTTGGGTTAGAAATAGTACAACTTATGATGCTGATAAAGAACCAGTGGTTAATGTTTTTAATAATTATTTTGGTGGTGGCATGGGTGCATTGGTTTTTCAAACTATTAGAGAATCCAAGGCATTAGCTTATTCTACTTTTGCATTTTATGCAAAGCCTGATAAAAAAGAAGACCCGTTTTATACATTGGCTTATGTTGGTTGCCAGGCAGATAAATTCAACGAATCCATTGTTGCAATGAATGAATTACTTAACGGTTTACCAAAAGTTGATGAGAACATAAAGTTTGCCCGTGCGGGAATAAAGAAAGATATAGAAACAGAGCGTATTACACAGGATGGTATTATTTTCAACTATCTTGCTGCACAAAGATTGGGTAATAAAGAAGACGTTCGTAAGAAAATTTACACGTCGGTTGATAAGATTGGATATGATGAGTTGAAAGCTTTCCATTCAGCCAATATTGCTAATAAACCCTACACGTACTGCATTGTAGCTTCTGATAAAAAATTAAGCGAAGATGATATGAAAAAGTATGGAGAAGTGAAGAAATTAAGTTTAGAAGAAATATTCGGGTATTAAAATATCAAGAATGTATTTTTTAAGGAAGTCAAGTCTCAAAGACTTGACTTCCTTTTTTTAAAGGCCTCCATTTTTTATCGGGTTTTAGAATTTTGTGTAAACAGAATAGAAGTTGCATCATAATCAACAACGGCACTAAAATTTTTGATTATGAGAAAGATTATTTTATCAACAGCAGTATTAATATTTAATTTAGTTGTTAACGCCCAGAACAATACTGTATCGAATATTATTGAAGGTGGAAAAACACTTGTCGAACTTGTGCGTGTTTTAAAAGCGCCTGCTTACCAGGCAGCTCAACAAAATATTACGGAGAAAGTAGACAGTTGCAGATTAAAAAATCTATCTGATTTAAGCTTTAAAAACAGTACAGATAAAGCTCTTTACATAACGCTTACTAAACGCAATGGAAGTGTTTATGAGGTAAATGCCCTTACTATGAAAATACTTCCAAAGGCCAGGGAATATCTCTATGAGCTAAGGGCCGGTATTTATAAATATAAAATTGAAATAGATGGTGAACAAGAAAAGCGAGTGCTGTACCGTGAAGGCGAAATGAAATTATCTGCTTGTGAAAATGCTTTCCAAGAGATAAAGTTTTAATAGACTGACATTTTACAAATTAAATTGCCTGATCACAAAATCATAATGCAAACACCAACACGGAAGTAAAAAAATATTTAATTAGCTCCTATAATTTTCCGTTTTTTATTTCCTCAACAACACCTGGATCCAACAACGTTGTTGTGTCTCCAAGGTTTTGTGTGTCATTTTCTGCAATTTTTCTTAAAATGCGACGCATAATTTTTCCGCTACGTGTTTTTGGTAGGCCGGTTACAAACTGAATTTTATCAGGCTTTGCAATAGCACCAATAACACGTGTTACAGTTTGCAGGATATCCAGCCGTCGCATGGCTTCATCTCCATGATGGCCGTTGTAAATCACATAAGCATAAATCCCTTGTCCCTTCACATCATGCGGGTAACCAACAACTGCACTTTCAACCACACCGGCATGCATATTAATAGCATTCTCAACTTCGGCTGTACCAATGCGATGGCCACTTACATTTAATACATCATCAACACGGCCGGTGATGCGGTAAAACCCTTCTGCATCTTTTAAAGCACCATCGCCTGTAAAATATAAATTGGGGTAACTGGCAAAATAATTTGATCTGCAACGTTCATGGTCGCCCCAGGTTGTTCTTAAAATGCCGGGCCATGGTGCTTTAATACATAAATTCCCTGTGGTTAACCCTCCCCCTTCGGGGGAGATGGAGGGGGCTCCTTTTTCATCAAGCAATATCGGCTGTACACCCGGCATTGGCAATGTAGCCCAGCCTGGCCTCGATGGCGTTATGCCTGCTATGTTTGAAATTAAAATACCCGCAGTTTCGGTCTGCCACCAGGTGTCAACAATTGGACATTTTTTCTTGCCAATATTCTCATCGTACCAATGCCATGCTTCTTCATTAATTGGTTCGCCAACAGTGCCCAATACTTTTAGGGAGGAGAGGTCTTTTCCCTGCAATG
>JBBQPX010000259.1:0-4887 GCA_038216775.1 Chitinophagales bacterium | reverse complement strand
CGTAAAAAAACTTAGAGAAATATACGCAGGCGATGACTTGCCTAGTAAAATATTACACGAAGCCGAAATACTGGAAGGGTCTGTTCGTAACACAGGTATTCACGCATCTGCAATCATCATTGCGCCTAAAGATTTAACGGAATTATTGCCGGTGGCAACATCTAAAGAATCTGATTTATGGCTTACGCAGATTGAAGGAAACTCCATTGAAGAAGCAGGTGTAATTAAGATGGACTTTTTAGGTTTGAAAACTTTAAGCATTTTAAAAACTGCACTTCAACTTATAAAACAAAACCACGGCGTTGAAATTGATATCGACGGTATTCCTTTAGATGATGAAAAAGCCTACAGGCTTTACCAGCAGGGCGATACAAACGGAACGTTTCAGTTTGAAAGTCCTGGGATGCAGAAATATTTGCGTGAATTGAAGCCGGATAAATTTGATGATCTTATTGCGATGAACGCCTTGTATAGGCCCGGGCCAATGGCGTATATACCTGAATACATTGATCGTAAACACGGTAAGAAACAGGTTGAATATGACCTTGCCGATATGGAGGAGTTTTTAAAAGAAACTTATGGCATTACGGTTTACCAGGAGCAGGTAATGTTACTATCGCAAAAACTTGGAGGCTTTAGCAAAGGCGATGCAGATATTTTGCGTAAGGCGATGGGTAAAAAACAAAAAGCTGTGCTGGATAAAATGAAAGTACAGTTTATTGATGGGGCCACAGCTAAAGGTCATGCTAAAGAAACGCTGGAAAAAGTGTGGACGGATTGGGAAGCGTTTGCACAATACGCCTTCAATAAATCTCACTCTACCTGTTATGCTTTTGTGGCTTACCAAACAGCTTATTTAAAAGCCCACTACCCTAGCGAATATATGGCTGCGGTGTTAAACCATGGAGGCAGTATTGATAAAATTACCTTTTTTATGGAAGAGTGTAAACGCATGGGTTTAAAAGTACTTGGACCGGATATTAATGAATCGCAAAATGGTTTTGCTGTAAATAAAAAAGGGGAAATACGTTTTGGTTTTAGTGGTTTAAAAGGTGTTGGCGAAAATGCAATTATTAATATTATTGAAGAGAGAACCAAGCACGGACATTACACTTCCATTTTTGATTTAGCAAAGCGAGTTAATCATCGTTCAGCAAGCAAAAAATCATTAGAAAGTCTGGCGTACTCGGGTGCCTTTGATTGCTTTACTGATATCATTCGTGCACAATATTTTTACCAGGCTCCCGGCGATGTGGCAGGGCTGGACAAAATACTAAAATTCGGTTCTGTTTTCCAAACTCAAAATGCCAGTTCCGCAAATACGCTGTTCGGCGATATGCAAATGCCTGATATTGTTCCGCCCAAATTATCAATCTGCGATCCTTGGCCATTGGCAGTGCAGCTGGATTATGAAAAGGAAGTAACCGGCATGTACATGAGTGGACATCCGTTAGATAATTACAAGTTTGAAATGACGCACTATAATATCACGCCTTTGGCGGATTATGTTGAGTTTAAACAAACGGTTAACGAATCTCCAAATCCGGCCATGAGTTTCAGGTTGGCGGGCTTGGTAGTGGATGCGCAGCACAGGTTAACAAAAAAAGGGAAAAACTTCGCTGTACTTACTTTAGAGGATTATAGCGGAAAGGCTGAATTTATGCTTTGGAGCGAAGATTATGTGAAATACACCAATTATCTGGAAAAAGGGTTGATAGTGATGGTTGAAGGGGCTTTTCGTCCAAGATATAACGGCGAAACCTACGATTTTAACATTATCAAACTTCATTTACTGGATACGGTAAAATCTACCCTTACCAAGCAAATTATTATTGATGTAGAGCCACAGTTTATTAATGAAGATATGGTGGAGTTTATTGACTCAAACCTTAAAGCAAATCCCGGTAAAACATCTCTAAAATTCAACATCATCGATAATCGTAATAAATATAAGATTGGTATGTACACACTTGAGAAAAGTGTAATGATGAATGATGATTTAGCTACTTATTTGAACGACAACAAAGATATTGATGTTAGTGTGGTAATGGCGTGATGAAACATGTACGATGTAAGGTGTACGATGTACGAAAGTATTTTTAATCAACAGTCTGTCGTACATCTAACATCTAACATTTAACATCTAACATATTTGCAGCCACATTGGCTCTTTTTTCCTGCCAATTGTAATTCATCACATATGTGGATATGTCATAACAGCATATTCACTTAATTGGAACTAATTTTGCAATTCACTCAATAATAAATTAATAAATAAAAATAAATTTTATGGCTAAAGAATTCACAGATGCAACTTTTCAGGCTGATGTATTAGATTCAGATAAATTATCCGTTATTGACTTTTGGGCAGAATGGTGCGGCCCTTGCCGTGCAATAGGTCCGGTAATTGAAGAACTTGCAAAAGATTACGATGGTAAGGTAAACGTAGGTAAAGTAAATGTTGATAATAATCCGCAGATATCTATGAACTATGGTATAACCAGTATACCTGCAATACTTTTTGTAAAAGGCGGACAGGTGGTTGATAAATTAGTAGGCGCACAGCCAAAAGCAAATTTTGTTAAAAAAATTGAGCAGCATAAATAATAATTATCGCAGACTTGCCTGACGGCAGGCAGGTTTCATTGATTACTATGATTTCGCAGATAAGAAAATGCCCCCCAATAAATTGGAGGGCATTTTTAATACAGCAATAGTTGAGTTGAATATTAATGCTGCACGCTTTCTAAAGCCTTTGGATCGTGTTTATGTTTAAAGAAAAAGAAAAATAATACAGACACAACCGAAACGTATCCGGCAAAAACCAGCCAGATATGGTGCCAATCTCTTACTCCATCAGCAGAGGTATAATATGTTTGAATCATCCATCCGCTGATTAAACTTCCCAGCACAGCGCCAAAGCCATTTGTAACCATCATAAAAAGCCCTTGTGCGCTTGAACGGATTTTTGCGCTAGTTGTAGTTTCAATAAATAAGGATCCAGAAATATTGAAAAAGTCAAACGCCATACCGTACACAATGCAGGAAACTATTATCATCCATAATCCGCCAACAGGATCGCCGTAGGCAAACAAACCGAAGCGTAAAACCCAAGCCAGCATTGATATCAGCATTACATATTTAATACCAAACCGTTTTAAGAAAAACGGAATAGCCAGTATAAAAAGGGTTTCTGATATTTGCGATATCGATAAAATTATGGTTGAATACTTTACTACAAACGAGTTGGTATATTCAGGAACTTTTGCAAATTCTGACAAAAATACGTCGCCGTACATATTTGTTAATTGAAGTGCAGCACCTAAAAACATCGAAAACAAAAAGAATAAAAACATCTTCGTATTTCCAAACAAACTAAACGCATTCAATCCAAGTTTTTCACTCCATGTTGCATTCTCCGAAATTAGTTTTGGTGGCGGGCATTTTGGTAAAGTGAATGAATAAATACCCAATGCTACAGCAGCAATAGCTGCAATATAAAACATGTTACCAGAACCTTTACTTCCAGATAGATTCGTTACCCACATGGCAACGATGAATCCGATTGTACCCCATACACGGATGGGCGGAAACACTTTCACTACATCGTAATTATTATTCTTTAAAATATAATAAGCAATCGAATTTGACAAAGATATCGTTGGCATATAACAAAGCATAGCGCCAAAAATCACATTGCGAAATGTAACTGGATCATCTACCATCGGCACATAAGCTAAAAATAAACCACCGATGATGTGCAGAATGCCATACAACCTTTCTGCATTCATCCATTTATCTGCAATTATACCAGTTAGTGCTGGCATTATAAGTGAGGAAAAGCCAAGTGTGGCAAACACTTCACCAAACAATCGTCCATCCCATTGTTTAGTTCCAAACCAATAGTTGGCAACCGTTATCAACCACGCACCCCAAACAAAAAACTGTAAAAAACTCATTACTGTCAAACGAAACTTAATAGTCATATTGCTTTGTTTAATTTTGCACGTGGAAGATATACAATAATTGAACACTCCAAACAAACAGCCCTCCTTTTTTGTTAATTGTTATAACCAAAAATTAGCTTTACAACATCTATTATCATCGTAAATTTGCAAAAAACATAATAATGACAAGCTCTATAGATATTTTAATTGATGCAGCGGCGGACAGTGGATTGAAAAATATAGCACAAAAAGTAAAAAACAGTGAAAGAATTACCGACGAAGAATGCCTGTTACTTTTTGAAAAAGGCAGCCTTGGCTTTGTTGGTACGCTAGCAAATTTTATAAGGGAAAGATTACACGGAGATAAAACATATTTTAACCGAAATTTTCATATTGAGCCAACTAACGTTTGTGTTTTCAGTTGCGAGTTTTGCTCTTACTCCCGCTTATATGCAAACAAAGAAGAAGGCTGGGAATTAAGTATTGATCAAATGCTGGACATTGTAAAAAAATACGACGGCAAACCAATTACTGAAGTGCATATTGTAGGCGGCGTTCATCCAAAAATGAACATGGCTTATTTTATTGAGTTGATGCAAAAGATAAAAGCACACCGGCCAGATTTACATGTAAAAGCATTTACGGCAGTTGAGCTTGAATATATGTTTCGCAAAGCAAAGCTTACGGTTGTAGAAGGAATGAAGCAACTACACGAAGCAGGGTTAGATAGTTTACCAGGCGGCGGTGCTGAAATTTTTCATCCGGAAATAAGAGAAAAAATTTGTGCAGATAAGGTTGATGGCGATGGCTGGCTGGCGATACATGAAGCTGCCCACAATTTAGGCATGCATAGCAACGCCACAATGCTTTACGGCCATATTGAAAAATACGAGCACCGTATAGATCACATGCGTAGATTAAGAGAATTACAGGATAAAAC
>JBBQPX010000258.1:0-4889 GCA_038216775.1 Chitinophagales bacterium | reverse complement strand
TGAAGTAAATGACGTAAGAAAAATTGCACGCCAGATAACCAATGTAGAAAACGGCGTTAAGATTGCAGATGAAACACAACCTGCGACAGGAAAAACTATACCGGTTTTAGGAATTACCGGAACAGGTGGTGCCGGTAAATCTTCGGTAACCGATGAAATTGTTCGCAGATTTTTAAATGCTTATGCAGATAAAACGATTGCTGTAATTTCTGTTGATCCATCCAAGAAAAAAACTGGAGGAGCATTACTTGGCGACAGAATAAGAATGAATTCTATTTCTTCTCCACGTGCTTATATGCGCAGCCTTGCCACACGTGAAAGCGACAAAGCGCTTAGCCAATATGTGCAGGAAGCTATCGACATCTGCAAAGCAGCAGCTTACGATTTTATTATTTTAGAAAGTGCAGGTGTTGGCCAAAGCGATGCTTCCATTTTAGATTATGTGGATGTGAGTATGTATGTGATGACGCCGGAATATGGTGCAGCATCTCAACTGGAAAAAATAAACATGCTCGATTATGCAGATGTTGTTTGTGTAAATAAATTTGATAAAGCAGGAGCTTTAGATGCGTTGCACGATGTGCGCAAACAGTATAAACGTAACCATACATTGTGGAGCGCAAAAGACGAAGAGTTGCCAATTGTGGGAACGATTGCCGCCCAATTTAATGACACCGGTGTAAATGAGTTGTTTGAAAGGCTGATGGAAAAAGTAGCGGAGAAATGCGATGTTCGTTTTTCTGGAGAGATAGTGCATCATGCGCACACAAAAGATACATTCAGCCAATCAACAATAATTCCGCCCAAAAGGGTAAGATACCTTGCAGAGATTTCTGAAACTATTTCAGCTTATGATGAATGGGTAAATAATCAATCGGCTATTGCAACAAAACTTTATCAGCTCGATGGTGCACTGACAGCGGCTTCAACCCTGTCGGCGGTTGTAACGGAAGAACTGCAAAAACTAAAAACCTCACTGGAAGAACAACTTAGTCCAGAATGCAAAAAACTCATCCAATTCTGGCCTGAAGTTGTAGAACGTTATAAAAAAGAATTTTACGAATTTAAAGTAAGAGATAAAGTAATTAAGCAACCGCTTACTTATAAAAGCTTGTCGGGTACGGTACTTTCAAAAGTTATATTACCAAAGTATAAAGATTGGGGCGATATTTTAAAATGGCAGTTGCAGGAAAATATGCCGGGCGAATTTCCTTTTACAGCAGGTGTGTTTCCGCTAAAGCGGGAAGGCGAAGATCCTACTAGAATGTTTGCAGGCGAAGGCGGCCCGGAAAGAACAAACCGACGGTTTCACTATGTAAGTGTTGGGCAGCCTGCAAAGCGTTTGAGCACTGCGTTTGATAGCGTTACTTTATATGGTGAGGATCCCGGTTACCGCCCGGATATTTATGGAAAAGTTGGTAACAGTGGTGTAAGTGTTGCCACGGTTGATGATGCAAAAAAGCTGTACAGTGGTTTTGATTTGTGTGATGCTAAAACTTCTGTGAGTATGACCATTAATGGTCCGGCACCAATGCTTTTAGCATTTTTTATGAATGCTGCTATTGATCAACAATGCGAAAAATACATTATTGAAAATAACCTGAAAGATGAAGTAAATAAAAAAATTGAAGCGCTTTATTCAATTGATTTACTGCCGAAATATGTTGGTACAGATGGCAAACAAATTGTTCCTTTAAAAGGTGATTTAACGGGTGCGCTGCCAGAAGGTAATGATGGTTTGGGCCTGCGGTTATTGGGTTTGAGCGGACAAGATGTTTTGCCTGCGGAAGTTTATGAAAAGATAAAAGCGAATGCGCTGGCAACCGTTAGAGGAACGGTGCAGGCAGATATTTTAAAAGAAGATCAGGCACAAAATACCTGTATTTTTTCTACCGAGTTTGCATTAAAATTGATGGGCGATGTGCAGGAATATTTTATTAAAAATGCGGTACAGAATTTTTATAGCGTAAGCATCAGCGGTTATCATATTGCGGAAGCGGGTGCAAACCCAATTACGCAATTGGCTTTTACTTTATCAAACGGCTTTACTTATGTGGAATATTATTTAAGCCGCGGAATGAATATTGATGATTTTGCTCCAAATCTCTCTTTCTTTTTCAGCAATGGTATGGACCCCGAGTACAGCGTTATTGGCCGCGTTGCCCGCCGCATTTGGGCCAAGGCGATGAAGAATAAATACAAAGCCAACAGCCGTTCTCAAAAATTAAAATATCATATTCAAACATCTGGCCGCAGCTTGCATGCACAGGAAATTGACTTTAATGATATTCGTACAACACTACAGGCGCTGTATGCTATTTACGATAACTGCAACTCTTTACATACAAATGCATACGATGAAGCTATTACAACGCCAACAGAAGAAAGTGTGCGCCGTGCCATGGCTATTCAATTAATTATTAATAGAGAACTCGGTACTGCTAAAAATGAAAACCCTAACCAAGGCGCATTTTTAATTGAAGAGTTAACTGATATTGTTGAAGAGGCTGTAATGGCCGAATTTCAACGCATTACAGAGCGTGGCGGAGTTTTGGGTGCTATGGAACGCATGTACCAGCGCAATAAAATTCAAGAGGAAAGTTTGTACTACGAAACCTTAAAACATACTGGCGAGTATCCTATTGTTGGAGTAAATACTTTCTTAAATAAAAATGGCAGCCCAACTATTTTACCTACGGAAGTTATCCGTTCTACAACCGAAGAAAAAGAATATCAGATAAATGCCCTACAGGCTTTTCATAAACGCCACGAGGCAAAAAGTGCAGCCATGTTAAAGCAATTACAACAAGTTGCAGTTAAAAACGAAAACCTTTTTGATGAGTTGATGGAAACCGTAAAGTATTGTTCGCTTGGGCAAATTACCAATGCACTTTATTCAGTTGGCGGCCAATACAGGCGTAATATGTAAGAATTCAAAGTTTTTTTTATATCAAAAAAGCCAGCTTAGAAATAGGCTGGCTTTTTAATTATTTTGTTACAGTATTTATTATAGCGGAATAACCAGTGACAATTTATATTGCCTGGTAGCCAAGCTTGTGTAGTTGGCTTGTAAACCTGGAATATTAATGCGGTCAACCGATGATTTTAATTTCATTTTGCGTGCCTCACGTTTTAGGTCGCTGGCTTTATTGGAAAAATGAATGCTGGTTAGTGCAAGGCCAATACCAACCAAAGTAGCGGCAGAACCAACAACTATTTCGGTTGTGTGTTTCTTTTGCTCTTGTCCTATGTAATTTCCGTTGTTATCATAAATATAAATAGGATCACCTATTTCATTCTCAATAAGGCCATATATTAAAGTACCAATGCCTGCAGCAGCTATCACCGGTCCGGTGGCAACCAAAATTGTACTGGTTGTTCTTGCTTGTCGAGATTTGCGCATCAACTCATCATAAGTTGATTGCGAATAAGATTTTTGCGCAAATGCGCATGATACAATTGCCAATAGGGTAAAAATTCTTACAGTTTTCATTCAGGTTTATATTTTTAATAATTGGCAAAGGTAATTGCTGATTTAATACAATGTTTAAAACCTGTAAAAAATATTAAGTTATTAGTTAAGGTATTTGTGTTTGTCAAACTCAAACAAAAATGATTAAAATAACTCTTACGAATGTAATTCCTTACAATAAAAACCAGCATTTATAATAATTTGCTCTATTTCCATGGCAGGAATATTTTCACCAATAACTCTTAAGATATTGTCGCAATCCTGTAAGTCAACATTCCATTCTTTTATGTATGGATGCAGGTTTAAGGCGGGTTTTACCTTGCGGATGAGGTTTGTGGTGCTAAGGTTTGTTTTAAATACAAGTATGCTGATACTATGTGCTGCATCAGCCGGAACTTGTAGAGGTTTTTTTAAGCTGTTAGTAATATTAAATTCAGCCATTGTTTTTACTGATGAATGGTATGTTTCTAAAGCAATTTTATCTTCATGATGCAGTTGTTTCATTTTCAGAGGTTTCCGGTTGCATCTTCCACCTGCCACCACATCTTGTTTTCCATTCTGCTTTAAATTTTTCTCTGTCTTCAGGAGTCATGCCGGAAAATTTTTGTTTCATCTCCATCCATTTTCCTCCTCTATGCCTACCACCGCCACGGCCCTTAAAACCACCAAATAATATTTTACTTAGCACTAAAATGCCTAGTGCCTGCAAAAATGTAATAGTTTTTACACCAAGCACAGCAGGTAGAATGGCGTTCCATAAAGCCATCACCAAAAATCCAAAACCTAATACAGCAATAATAAAGATGCCTAAAAACATCAAACCTTTTTTAATCCAGAATTTTTTCATTTTATTTAATTTTTTTGTTTTAATAATTTAATAATTCATCTTTTAATTGACGAAGCCTGTCTCTTAAATGCAATACAGCATATCTTTTACGGCTTATTAATGTTGCAACAGCTTCGCCTGTTTGCTCCGCAATATCTTTAAAAGGAACACCTTCTATTTCAGTTTTAATAAACACATCTCTTTGCGATGCAGGTAATTCATCAAGCGCAGCTTTTAATTCTTCCCAAAAAATATTACGGAGATATTCAGTTTCAGGTGTGCTGTCTGTTGGCAAAAGCATTTCCTTCCAGTTAAAATTGTCTTCATCAATTTCACTGCTGTTGAAAATATCATCTGCCAACGGCAATTTATGCTTGCGGTAATTGTCGGTAATTTTATTGCGGGCCACCTTATAAAGCCATCCGGTTGCCTGCTCTATAGGCTCGGTATTGCCGGCAAATTGGTAAAAAACATCCTGCAGAATGTCTTCAGCATCGGCTTCGGTGTTTACCCTTTTGCGGATAAAGCCCAGCAATCTTTTGCTGTAATCATTAATAACCTGGGTAATATTCAATTTTGGGTTAATTATTC
>JBBQPX010000257.1:0-4898 GCA_038216775.1 Chitinophagales bacterium | reverse complement strand
ATCAACCAGATAAAAATTATAACCAGCGTTAAACAAATCAACATTTGAATAGGTTGGTTTGATAGAAATTATTTTTCCATACAATTTTGCGGCTTCTTCATAGTTTTTCTTTGTTTCGTATGCTTTCGCTAACCATTTAATGTAAGCTGCTTTATTTGCTTCTACTGAATCTAAAGCAACGGCCTCATCAATTAATTGTGCCACTTTAGCTTCATTTCCAGGATAGCCCCATAAAAGATTTGCATATGTAGCTTTGTCACGAGGACCAATTTTATCTGGTTTTTGTTTTGCAAAATAAGTTTCAAAAGCCTGCTTTGCACCTGTAGTATCACCTAACTTAACTTTAGCGTAAGCTACCAACCCGTATAAGTTTGGATATGGATTAGGTTCTGCTGCCATACAAATATCTGCAGCAGTTATAGTTTCTGCATATAACCCTTGGGCAAATTTTATTTGAGCATTAAGAAAACAGGCATTTTTTTCGTCGCTGCCTTTTGCTGTTAAATATTTGCTCAAATAGGCTGCAGATTTAACTACATCTGTTTCGTAAAAATATTGATAAAGAATCCAGTATACACGAGTATAGTTTGGATCAAGCGCAATTGCATCGTAATAATATTGGAGATAAATTGCCTCCTGACTACGACCTTGAGATTGATATATTCTACCTATACGGAATTTAGCTCTTGCATAACCAGGATCCATTGTCAAAGCTGCTTCGTACGCTCTTTGAGCATCACCACCCTGACCAGCCTTACGATATGCATCGCCAAGGTCCGTCATTATTTTAGCGTCTTTAAACCTTTTAGTTTCTGTAGCCTGTTTTAGTTTTTCTATAGCATAATTTGCATCTCCCATTTTTGAGTCAAAATCTCCATTGGCAAAACCAACAGCGTCTAAAACGTTAATGTCTTTACCACCACTAAGGCTAATGGCAGTTTCAAAATGGTTACGTGCAGCAGCTGTTTTACCTTCAAGCAGTTCTACATGGCCTAAGCCTGCATTTAACAAAGCACTTCCTGGTTTGGCCTGCAATCCCTTTTCATAAACGCTCCTTGCACCTGCAATGTCTTTGTCTTCGTCGGGAGCAATTAATGTTTGCCCCAGCCAATATGCGGCTTCGTCATTTGCAGGATTGGCAGTCAACAATTGCTGAAAAACATTCGCCGCACTTGTGTATTTCTCGTAATAGAGGAATTTCTTTCCTTCCTCAATACTTTGAGCTTTACTAAAACTAACTGCCAGTAAACTGGTTAAAAGGATAAGTGTAAATTTTAAATGCTTCATTTGCTTTGCTGTTTTTGTGTTCTTTACAATAATATCAATTTTTGAACTATTCTGCCGTTAAATATTTATAAATTTTTTATAACTTTTGATTAATCTTTACTCTTCTTATGTCAAAATCCATTCTTGTACCTAAATATGCTCTTTTAAATATTAACTGACCACGTTCATTATTTAAGAAATTTACAAACCCCGTACCAAGTCCATTGTAATTTTCTTTCAACACATAATACAAACCACGTACCAAAGGATACCTTCTGGTTAAAATGCTTGCCTGCATTGGTTTTACGTAAGGTGTGCTATCGCAGACTTCGCAGGAAACGTACGCAATTTTTATTTTATTTAACATACGTACCTGCGCACTATCCTCCGGATTGCCTACCCAGCTTATGCCAACAATGCCTATTGCATTTTCTGTTTTAGCTACATAATCAATTACCTCTTGACTGCTTTTAACAGCCTGCACCACCGTTGTATCAAACTTAGCACCCTTTAAAACACTGTCCATTACAAATCTTACCGAACTCGTTGCATTTAGGCCATCAAAAACAATTTTCTGGTTCCTGTTTATCTCGCCAGATAATTGTTTACGCAATCTATCGAGTGTAAAAAGTGTATCCTTGCTTTTACTGTTCACTATTATTGTAATGGCATCATTTGCAATATTATCCCAACGGGAATAGTGTTTTCTTTTCTCCATGAAATAGTCGTCTTCTTCAGCCGTTAATCCACGAGTCACAATCACCATCCGGTTAAGGGAATCGTTAAATAAATCCTTAAAGCAACTTGCCTCCGTTTTATATTCTGCTATTATATGAGCATCAGGATAAGATTGCTCAAACATATTTATCTCTTCTTCAATAACCGGTCTAAAAGATTCATCCACACTTATGTGAATGGTGCCGCTGGTAAGGGTATCGCTTGGCGGCATTTTCTTTTCCTCGCAACCCCAAACCATTAAAACCGTTATAAAAAAACTGATAATTAATATAGGGAACCGACCAAAATTTAAGTTCTTCATCAATCTTTGTAATATTTTTTCTTAAAGCCTCTGTAAATTCTAAACAATCCATAAATAATACAAACAGCTCCAAACACCTTAAAGGCGTTTGAATCATATTTAGCTGCCAGGTCTGCACTGAATTTTTTTATAAAAATCATAAAAACGCCCATACATAACCATAATAAGCCCATGCCATAGTCCATAATACTGCGCATACGCAGATAACCTTTTTCCCTGCTGGATAATTCTTCCTTTTCAAATTCTTCTAAAGCCATGTGCTGTATATTACATTTTAATTAAAAAACCGAAAGGTGAAAATACTAAAATAATTATTCAATATCAATCCTCTGATACAAACTTTACCGGAATGGTATAATACACTGATACATTTTCGCCTTTTGATTTGCCTGGAACCCAGTCTGGCATCTTTTTTAACACCCGCATAACTTCTTTATTATAAGCATCCCCACCATCAAGCACGGTAACAAAACTTTGTAATTTTCCATTGTAACCAACAACAAATTTTATGCGAACGTTCACTGTTTCTCCGTTTTGAATTTCATCCGGCGTTTGCAGGTTTTTTTGCAGAAATTTTATCAATGCGTTCATGCCGCCGGGGTAAGATGGCATAACTTCTACTGCGTCCGCATCCATTGCAGTTCCTTTATCAACTTTTGCTGTTATAACAGCATCGTCATCACCAACTGATGACGGTTTTTCTACAGGCTTAACCAATACAGGACCAGCATCAGGAACATCAATATTTACATTTCCGATTTGCTTTTCGGGAGTTAATGTTTTTATTATGTCTGTCTTTTCTTTGTTATCAACTATATCAATCTTGCTTACATATTTGTTTTGACTAACAGGCTCTGCTTTAGCTTGTGGCACAGCATCGGGCATTTTCACTACGGCTTTTTTAATTTCTGGTTGCTTTGGCTCTTCCAGAATATTTACAAATTTCGTCTCTTCTATCGGACAATAGATTAACCCCGAAGAAGTTTCCTTAGGAGGTAGCATTGTAAATGCAGAAAATAGAAAAGCAAAAACAAACATAATCCCCAATGCAATTTTTATCCGGCCGGGATAGAATTTACGCAAGTTATAAGCTCCATATTCTTTATTTCGGTTATCGAAAACAATATCGAGGATATCGCTTTTCAAAATAGAATTCTTGTTCATGTTTTTTAGTTTTGAAATTGAAAAAATAAAATCAAAACCGGCGCCGTGTTCAGTAGTAAGATGAGATAGTTTGCAGATTCCATAAAGCAGTCTTCAGTGGGCAGTTGGCAATAGGCAGTTGGCAAAATACAGCAAACAAGAAAAGCTGCCTGCAGCATTAGAGATATTGCCAACTGCCAATTGCAAAATGGAAACTCTTGGCTTCCAATTGCTAATTGCCTACTGCGAACTGTTTTGCTAACTGCCTATTGCCAACTGCCCACTGCTAACTATCTTTGCCGCATGAAAATTTTGATGGTATGCCTGGGCAATATTTGCCGTAGCCCGCTGGCAGAAGGTATTTTGCAGGAAAAAACTTTAAAAGCGGGGTTGGATTGGAAGGTGGATAGCGCAGGAACAAATGGTTACCATACCGGCGAACCACCACATCAACTGAGTATAAAAGTGGCTAAACTTAATGGGATAGATATAATCCATCAACGAAGCAGAAGATTTACCAGCGCAGATTTTGAAAATTATGATTTGATTTATGCCATGGCCGCTGATGTAATGGACGATATGAGAAGGATTGGCAAAAACAATTTTGATGTAAAAAAAGTAAGTTTATTTTTAGAGGAATCTTTTCCAGGTGAAGAAAGAGATGTGCCAGACCCGTGGAGCGGCCCTGAAAGTGACTACCACGAAGTATTTGAAATAATAAGTAATAATTGTGACAACATTATAAAAAACCACTTAGCAAAATAATTCAAAATTCACCATTGGCCATTAACAACTCACCATTCACCATGAACACTAAACCATCAATACCGCAAGGCACTAGAGATTTTTCAGCAGACGTTGTAAGAAAGCGGAATTATATTTTTTCAACCATAAGAAACGTTTTTGAAATTTACGGATTTGAACCATTGGAAACGCCAGCCATGGAAAACCTGGAAACCTTGATGGGGAAATATGGGGAAGAGGGTGATAAGTTGATTTTTAAGATTTTAAACAATGGCATTAACAACGAAAAAAATATTGAAAAATCGAAAGCTGGTTTTGAGAAATTGTTAGAAGGAAAAAGCAGCAGCGACATTACCGAGCGGGCGCTAAAATACGACCTCACTATTCCTTTTGCTCGGTTTGTGGCGATGAATCACACTAAACTTACTTTTCCTTTTCGCCGCTACCAAATACAACCTGTGTGGCGTGCAGACAGGCCCCAAAAAGGCCGCTACAGAGAGTTTACGCAATGCGATGCAGATGTGGTAGGAAGTCTTTCTTTATTAAATGAAGTGGAGCTGGCAAATATTTACCACGAAGTTTTAATTAAACTCGGACTAAAAGGTTACGAATTAAAAATAAACAGCCGTAAAATATTAGTTGCACTTGCTGAACTTTGTGGCGGTGCCGATAAAATGATGGATATTACCATTGCTATTGATAAATT